>NZ_JBRRDR010000042.1:0-40597 GCF_056759755.1 Stenotrophomonas sp. STEN046 | reverse complement strand
GGGGGGGGGGGGGTGGGGGCTGGGGGGGGGGGCGGGGCCCGCCTCCGCCCCGGCTGGGGCGCGGCGGGGGGCGCGGCCCCCCCCCCCCCCCCCCCCCCCCCCCCGCCCACAAACAGAAAAGCCAGAGCCGGCTGTTGCTCCGGCTCTGGCTTTGGCTTTGGCTTTGGCTTTTGATCCAGCGGGTGCCGGGCCGCAGGCCCCGCCGACAACCTCACACGACGGGTTCGCGCAATGCCGGATTATCCCAGCCCGGGCGCGGGGCGAAACGATCGCCGTGGCGCTGCTGCAGTGCCTTCAGCCGCTCCACGATCGCATCGGCACCCACCGCGCGGATGTGCTGGATCGGACCGCCGCGGAACGGTGCGAATCCGGTACCGAAGATCACGCCCGCATCCAGCAGGTCCGCATCGGCCACCACGCCCTCGTGCAGGCAGGCCACTGCCTCGTTCAACAGCGGCAGGATCAGGCGGTCTTCCAGGTCCGCCGGCGCCTGGTAGTCGCGCGCCACATCCGGCTTCTTCGCACGGCCGTTCTCCCAGGTGTAGATGCCCTGGCCATCCTTCTTGCCACGCTTGTCCGGTTCCACCGCCTGCAGTGCCGCAGGAATCTGCAGGCCCAGGAACGGCGCCAGTTCGCGGCCGACGCCGGCGGCCACGTCCAGGCCGACCGTGTCGATCAGCTCGATCGGGCCCATCGGCATGCCGAACTTCACCGCAGCCTTGTCGATCACCGGCCCCGGGATGCCTTCGGCATAGGCGGTCGCCGCTTCCAGCATGTAGGGGAACAGCACACGGTTGACCAGGAAGCCGGGGCTGCCGGCCACCGGTACCGGGAACTTGCCCAGTGCCTTGCAGAACGCCGCCAGGCGACGCTCGGTCTCAGCTGCCATGCCGTCGTGATGGATGATTTCCACCAGCGGCATCTGTGCCACCGGATTGAAGTAGTGCAGGCCTGCGAACTGCGCCGGCCGCTGGATGTGGTCGCGCAGCTCCACCAGCGGAATCGACGAGGTATTGGTGGTCAGCAGTGCATCGGCCTTCATCTTCGGCTCCAGCGTCTGATACAGCGCACGCTTGGCTTCGGGGTTCTCGATGATGGCTTCGATCACCAGGTCGGCTTCAGCCACGCCATGCCCTTCCAGATCGGCACGCAGGCGTGCGGCCACCGCCGGGCGCTTGC
Organism: Stenotrophomonas sp. STEN046; assembly: GCF_056759755.1. Lineage (NCBI taxonomy): Bacteria > Pseudomonadati > Pseudomonadota > Gammaproteobacteria > Lysobacterales > Lysobacteraceae > Stenotrophomonas > Stenotrophomonas sp. STEN046. The sequence continues at coordinate 39,418 of NZ_JBRRDR010000042.1, read as the reverse complement.
TCTCGTCGCGCACCTTCTTGGCGAACAGTGCCTGCGCGCGTTCCATCGCCGGGTCGATGAAGCGCTGCTCGCGATCCTGCAACGTCACCTCGAAGCCCTTGAAGGCGGCCCACGCCGCGATGTCGCCGCCCATCACGCCGGCGCCGACCACGTGCACGTGGCGGATGCCGGATTCACCACCGCCCAGGCCCTTCAGGCGCTCGGTAAGGAAGAAAATGCGGATCAGGTTGCGTGCGGTCGGCGTGCTGGCCAGTTTCACCACGGCGCGGCGCTCGGCATCCAGCCGCGCCTGTACCGGCTTGCCGCCGCTGCGCTGCCAGGTGCTGATCAACGCGTAGGGGGCCGGGTACTGGTCCTTCTTCGCCTTGCGCGCCACCTGCTTGACCATCTGCGGCGCCAGCAGCTGGCGTGCCGGCCAGGTGTTGGTGGCCCACGCCAGCGCACGCTGCTTGAACGGGCGCGTGGTGCCCGACAGTGCCAGTGCCACCGCGGTATCGAGCACCACCGCCGGTGCCACGACCTTGTCGACCAGGCCGATACCACGTGCGGCCGAGGCCGACAGGGTGCGGCCGGTCAGCATCATGTCCATCGCCGCCGGGGCGCCGACCAGCTGCGGCAGGCGCGCGCTGCCGCCCCAGCCGGGGAAGATGCCCAGCTGGGTTTCCGGCAGGCCGATGCGGGTGCTGGCATCGTTGGAGGCCACACGGTATCGGCACGCCAGCGCCAGTTCGGTGCCGCCGCCCAGGCAGTGGCCGTGAATGGCTGCCACGGTGGGGCAGGGCAGCTCGGCCAGTTTCTGGTAGGTGGACTGCCCGCGGCGGATCGCATCGTTGACGATGCCGCGGCGGTCGAACTCCTGGAATTCCTTCAGGTCCGCACCGGCGATGAAGCCGGCCTTCTTCAGCGACTGGATCACCACGCCCTTGGGCGGGTCCATGGCGATGCGCTCAATCAGGTCGCCCAGCTCCAGCAGCACGTCCTGCGACATCGCGTTGACACTGCTGTCCTGACGATCGAGGGACAGGACCACCACGCCGTCGTCGCGGATCTCGGGTTGCCAGTGGCTGAAGCGGAGACCATCGAAGCTTGGGAGCATGGACGTTCCATCCGGTTGTGTATGGAGAAGCGGCTATGATCCAGAGGTTGTTTCCCCCGCGTCAAATCCCAATAGCAGGGGGTGGTGGCCCCGGATCCAGAACCTTGGAAGGGAACGCTAGCGGAACGGTGGTTAAAAGCTGGTGCGGCGCCAGATGATCGGCGACTGAACTTTTCCCGGGATTGGCAGTCTCATTGCCCGACGTCGGTTGGGCTGACAGGAGTGCGGCCCCTCATGGCCGATGTTGATACACCTCAGGAGCTGGATCTGGAGCTGGTCCGGCGCGTGCAGCAGGGCGAGAGTGCCGCCTTCGATGTATTGGTGCGCAAGTACCAGCATCGGGTCGTGGCCCTTGTCGGTCGCTACATCGCCGACTGGAGTGAATGTCAGGACGTGGCCCAGGACACTTTCATCCGTGCTTACCGTGCGATTGGAAGCTTCCGTGGCGACGCCCAGTTCTCAACCTGGTTGCATCGGATCGCCGTGAACACCGCCAAAAACTACCTGGCTTCGCACAACCGCCGCCCACCGACCGATGACATCGACATCGGCGACGCCGAGCAGTTCGACAGCGGTACCCGCCTGCGCGACACCGACACGCCCGAGCGCGAGTTGATGCGCCAGGAACTGGAACAGACAGTGATGAAGGCCGTCAATGCGCTGCCGGAAGAACTCCGGTCGGCGATCACCCTGCGCGAGGTGGAAGGCCTGAGCTACGAGGAAATCGCGCAGAAGATGGGGTGTCCGATCGGCACCGTGCGATCCCGGATCTTCCGGGCGCGCGAGGCGATCGACATTGAACTCCGGCCGCTGCTGGACATCGGCAGCGCCACCCGCGAGAAGAGCCGCATATGACCCGCATTCCGAACAACGATTCGCCCAATCATCAATCCCCCGCCGGGCAGCGCCTGGACCAGCGTCACCGCGAACAGCTGTCGGCCCTGATCGATGGCGAGCTCGGCGCCGACGAGGCCCGTTTCCTGCTGCGACGCATGGAGCACGACCCCGAACTGGGAGGCTGCCAGGAGCGTTGGCAGCTGCTGGGGGACGTGATGCGCGGCCAGGCCTCGCTGCTGGCACCGGCCGGCTTCAGTGCCGCGGTGGCTGCGGCCGTCGCTGCCGAACCGGTACCGCTGGCTGAATCGCGTCGGCAGATCCGGCGCAGTGGCTGGCGTGCGTGGGGCGGTGGTGCCCTGGCTGCGTCGGTCGCCGCCGTGGCCCTGTTCCTCGGCCGTGAAAAGCTGCAGGAGGCGCCGGTTGTGGAGGCGCCTGCCGCACAGGTGGTCGCCAGCCAGGCGCAGTTGCCGCCGGCACCGGTACAGCCGGCGGCGGTCACCGAAGCCTCGGTGGGCACCGCCGCACTGGCCGTCGCCAGCGCTCCTGCCGTGGCCGTGGCCGCCACAGGCCGTCGCCAGGAGGCCCGTCGCGCCAGCGCAACCCGCAGCCAGCAGGCCGCGCGCGTGGCCCAGCGTGATGATGCCCCGCTGCGCGCGGTGGCCAGCCAGGCACCGTTGACCCCGACCGTGCCTGCTACTGGCGCCCGCCACCTGCCGTTTGGCGAGGTCAGTGGCCTGCAGGCCCGGCCGTGGCCGCGCTCCAGTCTGGCACCGGCTGCCGGCGGCGCCCTCAACGCCAGCTTCCCGGCCCATGCCGGCAGCGCGGCGTTCTATCCCTTCGAGCCACGCCTGCAGGACGACCTGCCAGCGTCGCAGCGCCCGCGCGACTGAGCCGGGCACCGTCATGCCCCGCCCTCGGCGGGGCACCCCTTTCCTTCTCTCCATCCGACCCGGAGGTTGCCGTCCGATGACTCCCCGACTCCGCACGCATGCCATTGGCCTGTTCGCCCTGACCCTGCCGCTGGTGGCCTGCGCCCAGCCAGCGCCGCCTGCCGCCCAGCCGCAGGCCGCTGCCGCGGCGCCACGCGCACCGGCGCAACCGCTGGTCAGCGGCCTGCCTGACTTCACCAATCTGGTTGAACAGGTCGGCCCCGGCGTGGTCAACGTCGATACCACCATCGTCCGCAGCAACCGCCAGGCGCGGGGCGGCATGGGCCCGGGCGACGATGAGATGCCCGAGTTCTTCCGTCGCTTCTTCGGCCCTGATTTCCCGATGCCGGGGCAGGGACCGGGTGGTCAGGACGGCGGCCCCAGCATCAAGGGCCGCGGCATGGGCTCGGGCTTCATCATTTCGCCCGACGGCTACGTGCTGACCAACTACCATGTCATTGCTGATGCCAGTGAAGTGAAGGTAAAGCTCGGCGACAATCGCGAGTTCACCGCCAAGGTGGTCGGCAGCGACCAGCAGTACGACGTGGCCCTGCTGAAGATCGACGGCAAGAACCTGCCGACCGTGCGCGTGGGCGATTCCAATACCCTCAAGCCGGGCCAATGGGTGGTCGCGATCGGCTCACCGTTCGGTCTTGACCATTCGGTCACCGCAGGCGTGGTCAGCGCGCTCGGCCGCAATACCGGCGGCCCCGACCAGCGCTATGTGCCGTTCATCCAGACCGATGTGGCGATCAACCAGGGCAATTCCGGCGGTCCGCTGCTGAATACCCGCGGCGAAGTGGTCGGCATCAATTCGCAGATCTTCTCCGCTTCCGGTGGCTACATGGGCATCAGCTTCGCGATCCCGATCGATCTGGCGATGAGCGCGGTCGAGCAGATCAAGAAGACCGGCAAGGTCACCCGTGGCCAGATTGGTGTTGCTTTGGACCCGAAGCCCATCGACGCGACGATGGCCAAGGGCCTCGGTATGTCCGACACACAGGGCGCTCTGGTAAATGAGGTCGTTGCGGGGAGTCCCAGTGCCAAGGCCGGCCTACTGCCGCTGGACGTCATCCGTTCGGTCAACAGAACCCCCATTCGTGATTCGTCCCAGCTACCGCCCATGATCGGCGTCATGGCGCCTGGATCGTCCGTTGTGCTGGAAGTGCTGCGGGATGGCAAGCCGCGCAGCATAACGGTGATCGTGGGTGCTGAGTCTGTCGCTGCCGAGGCGGTCGGAGCCGGGGCGGGGGGCGGCGACCGCCCGGGCAACGCCGCTGATCGCCTGGGCCTGACTGTCGAAGACTTGGATCCTGCGACCAGGAAGCAGATGGGGCTGAAAGCAGGCGGCGTGCGTATCGCGCAGGTTGCAGATGCAGCCCGTGATGCCGGTCTCGGCAGGGGGTTGGTCATCACTCAGGTGGGCAGGACTCCGGTCGAGAGCGCGTCCCATTTCAACGGGCTGGTGGCCCGTGCCCGTCCGGGCGATGCCGTCGTGGTGCTGGTCTACAACCCGCAGAATGGGGCGAGTCGTTTTGTGGCCCTTTCTGCCAAGTAATTGATTTATAAGCCCGGACGCAGATTTTCATTGCGTCCGGGCTCCGGCTTCCGGGTCAGACCTGGAGGTTCCTGTCTACACAGTAGCCGTTGCCGCCACCATCGATGAAGCAGCATTCGTGGATGTCACAGACTTTGTAGATCCGTGCGAATGCCGACGAGGGCGCCAGAGCGCAGGCACAAGTTGCTGCAAAGAGGGCGATTGCCTTGATCTTCATTCATTTGGTCCCTTGTTTGCGATTTCGTGAGTAGCGGCGTCTGCCGCAGGCCATTGATCGCATTTCTTGCCGAGGGTTGAGAATGAGATTTGTTGCATTTGGTCTCGCCAGTGGCGTGGAGCAGGCGGAGATATGCGCTCACTGGCGTCAGAACAGAGCTCTTGTTGTGGCCGAAGCCCCGCCCCCGCGGGGCTTCGGCCATTACGGGGCCGTTAGGCCCCGCCAACCCCGCCGCCCCCCCCCGGGCATGCGAAAATACACTTTTACCCAGACCACCCCCCGCGCCGCCGCCACCTCTCTATGTCCTCTGATTCGATGCGGAACATCCGCAACTTCTCCATCATCGCCCACGTCGACCACGGCAAGTCCACGCTGGCCGACCGCATCATCCAGCTCTGTGGCGGCCTCCAGGCCCGCGAGATGGAAGCGCAGGTGCTCGACTCCAACCCGATCGAGCGCGAGCGTGGCATCACGATCAAGGCGCAGTCGGTGTCGCTGCCGTATGTAGCGAAGGACGGCCAGACCTACCACCTGAACTTCATCGATACCCCCGGCCACGTCGACTTCTCCTATGAAGTCAGCCGCTCGCTGGCCGCCTGCGAAGGCGCGCTGCTGGTGGTCGATGCAGCCCAGGGCGTGGAAGCGCAGTCGGTGGCCAACTGCTACACCGCCGTCGAGCAGGGCCTGGAAGTGGTGCCGGTGATCAACAAGATCGACCTGCCCACCGCCGACATCGAGCGCGCCAAGGCCGAGATCGAGGCCGTGATCGGCATCGATGCCTCCGACGCGGTCCCGGTCAGTGCCAAGACCGGCCTGAACGTGGTCGACGTGCTGGAGGCGATCGTGCATCGCATCCCGGCGCCGGTGCCGCGCGATACCGACAAGCTGCAGGCGCTGATCATCGATTCCTGGTTCGACAACTACCTGGGCGTGGTCTCGCTGGTGCGCGTCATGCAGGGCCAGATCAAAGCCGGCGACAAGCTGCAGGTGATGACCACCGGGCGCACCCACCAGGTCGACAACGTCGGCGTGTTCACGCCGAAGCGGAAAGTGCTGCCGACCCTGCGCGCGGGTGAAGTGGGCTGGGTCACGGCCAGCATCAAGGACGTGCACGGTGCGCCGGTCGGCGACACCCTGACCCTGGCCGCCGACCCGGCGCCGCATGCGCTGCCTGGTTTCCAGGAAATGCAGCCGCGCGTGTTCGCCGGCCTGTTCCCGGTCGATGCCGAAGACTACCCTGACCTGCGCGAAGCGCTGGACAAGCTGCGCCTGAACGACGCCGCGCTGCGCTTCGAGCCGGAAAGCTCCGAGGCGATGGGCTTCGGCTTCCGCTGCGGCTTCCTCGGCATGCTGCACATGGAAATCGTGCAGGAACGCCTGGAGCGCGAGTACAACCTGGACCTGATCAGCACCGCGCCGACAGTGATCTATGAAGTACTCAAGACCGACGGCAGCATCATCAACATGGACAACCCGGCCAAGCTGCCGCAGTTGAACCATGTGCAGGAAATCCGCGAGCCGATCATCCGCGCCAACGTGCTCACCCCCGAGGAGTACATCGGCAACATCATCAAGCTCTGCGAGGAAAAGCGCGGCAGCCAGATCAGCATCAACTACCTGGGCAGCCAGGTGCAGATCAGCTACGAGCTGCCGATGGCTGAAGTGGTGCTGGATTTCTTCGACAAGCTGAAGTCGGTCAGCCGTGGCTACGCCTCGCTGGATTACCACTTCGTGCGTTTCGATGCCGGCCCGTTCGTGCGCGTGGACGTGCTGATCAACGGTGACAAGGTCGACGCACTGTCGCTGATCGTGCACCGCAGCCACGCCGATCGGCGCGGTCGCGAGCTGTGCGAGAAGATGAAGGACCTGATCCCGCGCCAGCAGTTCGACGTGGCCATCCAGGCCGCCGTCGGCTCGCAGATCATCTCGCGCACCACGGTCAAGGCCATGCGCAAGAACGTTCTGGCCAAATGCTATGGTGGCGACGTTTCGCGCAAGAAGAAGCTTCTGGAAAAGCAGAAGGAAGGCAAGAAGCGCATGAAGCAGGTCGGTCGCGTGGAAATCCCGCAGGAAGCCTTCCTGGCCGTGCTGCAGATGGACAACAAGTAAGCCCCGAACCGGCCTTCGGGCCGGTCGTCCGGTGACGTTGCAAAGGACCCAGAATGAAACTGTTTGAGATCCTCCTGGTAGTGCTGACCCTGGCCTCCGGCCTGATCCTGCTGGCCGACAAGCTGTACCTGGCCAAGCGCCGTGCCCAGCGCGCCGGCCTGCTGGATACCGAGCCGGTGCTGGTGGACTACTCGCGTGCGTTCTTCCCGGTGCTGGCGATCGTGCTGATCGTGCGCAGCTTCATTGCCGAGCCGTACAAGATCCCGTCCAGTTCGATGATGCCGAACCTGCTGATCGGCGATTTCATCCTGGTCAACAAGTTCTCCTACGGCCTGCGCCTGCCGATCACCAACACCCGCCTGGTGCCGGTCAGCGATCCGGCCCGTGGTGACGTGGTGGTGTTCCACTTTCCCGGCCACAGCGACAACGATCCGGCCAAGGGCGAGAACTTCATCAAGCGCGTGATCGGCATTCCCGGTGACACCGTCGTGTTCGAAGGCGATGGCGTGATCCTCAACGGCGAGCCGCTGAAGTACGACAACAAGGGCATCTACGCCGGCCACAAGGGCCAGGGCGAGGGCGCCAACCTGCTGGTCGAACACCTGCCGGGCCGTACCCACACCGTGCTTGAGACCGACTACCCGCGTGGCGCTGGCCAGTGGACCGTGCCGGCCGGCAAGTACCTGGTGATGGGCGACAACCGCGACAACAGCGATGATGGCCGCTTCTGGGGCCTGCTGCCGGAAGAAAACCTGCGTGGCAAGGCATTCCTGATCTGGCTGAACTGCCAGGGCTGGTTCTGCAAGGACGGCTTCGAACCGTCGCGGATCGGCTCGAGCATCAACTGACTTCACATCCACTCGCGTATCTGGGGAGAACGCAATGAAGACGATGAACACGCAGCGCGGCATGACCCTGACCTCGTTCCTGACGGTACTGATCGTGGTTGGCTTCTTCCTCTACATCGGCATGAAGCTGTTCCCGATGTACCAGGAGTACTACGCAGTGCGCTCGGCGATGAAGAGCCTGGCCAAGGAACCCGGCATCGGCAGCATGGCGCCGGCAAACATCCAGGACCTGTTCTTCAAGCGGCTGTACATCAACTACTCCGAGAACGTGAAGCCGGCCAACGTCAAGTTCGACCGCCGCGACAATGGCTGGACCCTCAAGGTCAACTACGAAGTGCGGCGGCCGCTGGTCGGCAACCTGGATGTGGTTGGCAAATTCGATTCCTCACAGGACCTGACCCGTAGCGGTGGCGAATAAATCTTTCCAACGTGAAGACCTGATCGGTCATGACTTCGGCGATCCAGCCCTGCTCAAGCAGGCGCTGACCCACCGCAGTGCCGGCGCGCCGCACAACGAGCGCCTGGAGTTCCTGGGTGACAGCATCGTCAACATGATGGTGGCCGAGGCGTTGTACCTGCGCTGGCCCAAGGCAGACGAAGGCGCGATGACCCGCGCGCGCGCCGAGCTGGTGCGCGAGGGTGCGCTGGCGGTGATCGCGCGCACCCTGCAATTGGGTGAGCGGCTGACGCTGGGGCCGGGTGAAATGAAGTCCGGCGGCCATCGTCGCGACTCGATCCTGGCCGATGCGCTTGAAGCGGTGGTCGCGGCGATCTACCTCGATGCCGGCTTTGAAACCTGCCGGACCGTGGTCCTGCCCTGGTTTGCTGCCTCGATGGAGGCGCTGCCGGCCACCGGACGACCGGAGAAAGACCCCAAGACCCGCCTGCAGGAATGGCTGCAGGGCCGACAGAAGGCGTTGCCTCAGTACGAACTGGTGTCAGAATCCGGTGACGACCACGCCAAACACTTCCGGGTACGCTGCAACGTAGCCGACCCCGCCGCCAGCACCGAGGGCGAAGGCTCCTCGCGGCGGATTGCCGAACAACAAGCGGCCGCGGCCGTCCTTGAACAACTGGATTCCAAGTGAGCGAACAAACTACCCATCATTGCGGCAGCGTGGCTGTCATCGGCCGCCCCAACGTGGGCAAGTCGACCCTGACCAATGCACTGGTCGGGGCCAAGGTCAGCATCGTGTCCAACCGGCCGCAGACCACCCGCCACCGCCTGCTGGGCATTGCCACCTACCCGGAAGGCCAGCTGGTGCTGGTCGATACCCCGGGGCTGCACAAGGTGCAGAAGCGGGCGATGAACCGGGTCATGAACCGCGCCGCGCGTGGTTCGCTGGAAGGCGTCGATGCCGGCCTGCTGGTGATCGAAGCCGGTCGCTGGGACGAGGAAGACAGCCTGGCCTTCAACGTGCTGCGCGACGCCGGCGTTCCGGTGGTGCTGGTGGTCAACAAGATCGATCGGATGAAGGACAAGGGCGCGTTGCTGCCGTTCCTGCAGGAAGTGACGGCCGGCCGCGACTTCTCCTCGGTGCACCCGATCTCGGCGCAGAAGCGCAACGGCCTGGAAGCGCTGGTCCGCGACGTGCTGGCGTTGTTGCCCGAAGCCCCGCCGATGTTCGGCGAAGACGAAATCACCGACCGCAGCCAGCGATTCCTGGCCGGCGAACTGGTGCGCGAACAGCTGATGCGCCAGCTGGGTGAGGAGCTGCCGTACGCCACCACCGTGGAAATCGAGCGCTTCACCGAAGACGGCAACCTGCTGCGCATCGGTGCGGTGATCTGGGTCGAGCGCGAAGGCCAGAAGGCCATCGTGATCGGCAAGGGGGGTACCCGCCTGAAGGAGATCGGGGCCAAGTCCCGCCTGCAGATGGAACGCCTGTTCGGCGCCAAGGTCTTCCTGGAGACCTGGGTGCGCGTGCGTGAAGGCTGGTCCGACGACGAGGCCGCACTGAAGGCCTTCGGCTACGAATAAGCCGCGACGGTCGCTTCGATGCTGATCGAGGACGACACCGGCTTCGTGCTGCATGCACGGGCCTACCGCGAGACCAGCCTGCTGGTCGAGGTATTGAGTGCCGGGCACGGCCGTATCGGCCTGCTCGCGCGCGGCGTTTCCACTGCCAAGGGGCAGGTGCTGCGCGCCGCCCTGCAGCCGCTGCAGTGGATCCGTTTCAGCGCCTTGCAGCGTGGCGAGCTGGCCCAGCTGCGTGGCGCCGAGGCGCTGGACGCGGCCCCGCGGCTGGTCGGCCAGGCCATGCTGGCCGGCTTCTACCTGAGTGAACTGACTCTGCGCCTGGCCCCGCGCCAGGACCCGTTGCCGGAGTTGTACCTGGCCTATGGCGAGGCGCGCGCGCGCCTGGGCGTGGGGGCCGGGCTGGCGTGGACCCTGCGTCGCTTCGAGCGCGAACTGCTGGCCGCACTGGGTTTCGGTTTTGATCTGGAAACGGCCAGTGACGGGCAACCGATCGACCCGGCCGCGCGTTATGAACTGGATGCGCAGGAGGGCGCGCAGCGCCTGCTGAGCGAGCGTGGCGGCGAGCGTCGTGCGGCCGCCACCGGTTCGGCGCTGTTGGCGTTGGCGGCCGACGAGGAACCCGGCGCGGCCGACCTGGCCAGCCTGCGCCTGCCGATGCGGCGGGTGCTGGCCCACCATCTCGGGCCGCGCGGTCTGAAGTCCTGGGAAATGCTCGAGCAGCTCGCTCCCAAGCGTTGAGGGGTGTCCGGCAGGACTGCGCCCTGCACCCGCGGTAGTGCCGGCCGCTGGCCGGCAATCTCGGTAGCAACGGCAACAGCGGGGATTCCGTGGGATGGCGGGATCCACCCCAGATTGATTTCAATATCTGACAGATTTCATCCACGCATGGCGTGGATCTACTGGCCGCCGGCCAACTGTCAGAGGTGGGGTGGTGTGGGTGGGCAGGACCGTTGGCGCCATGGATGGCGCCATCGAGCCCCCATGGACGGGTTTACGGCGTGTCCTGACCACCCACACCGCCCCGCCATCCCACAGAATGCCCGCTTTGGCTTTGGCTGTTGCCGTTGCACTGAGCAGGTGCAGGGCGCAGCCCTGCCGAACCACTCTCAATGCAGGAGCGCTGCCACCGCCGCGCGGAACCCCGCCTGTGCCTGCCCGGACTCCGGAGTGTGATGCAGCTGCCGCACCGCGCGCGCCAGTCGCGCCGCACCCACGAAACCGCAGCTGGCCTGCAGCCGATGCAGCTGGCTGCGCAGCTGGCGCTCGTCGTGCTGGTCCACCGCCAGTTCCACGGCATCACGTACGCCAGGCAGCTCGGCCAGGAACAGTTCGCGCAGGGCGATCAGATGATTGCGCTGGCCATTGAGTGCGGCCAGCGCAGCGGTTTCATCCCAGTCTTCCACCGCCAGCTCTACCGCCGCAGGTGGCAGGGTGGGGCCCGCCGGGCTGTTGACCAGGGCGCGACGGACCGCCTTCAGCAGCTGGTCGCGGCCCAGCGGCTTGACCAGGGTGTCGCTGAACCCGGCCTCGCGCAGGCGCGCATGGATGGACACGTCGCCATCGGCGGTGTGCGCCAGCGCGGGCGTGTCCGGGTGCGAACGGCGCAACTGGTGCAGCAGCTGGGCGCCATTGCCGTCGGGCAGGTTGACGTCGATCAGCCACAGATCATGGGCGCCGGGTTCGGCGCGCTCCAGTGCACTGGCCAGCGAGTCAGCGGTATCCACATCCGCTGGTAACGTTTCCAACGCCGCTTTGAAAAAGCCACGGCTGATGATGTCGTCCTCGACAAGCAGGAATCGGGGCCGACTGGCCCGCGGGGTCATCTGCATCAGGGCTGCCTCCATGTCAGCTGGGGTCAATCATCAAGCACGGCGGCGGCGGGCGCAAGCGGCCAGCGGCCCCGCCGGTCAGGATCTGCGACAATACGGCCCCACTTTTGCCCGCAGCCTGTTGCCACGTGGCCCGATCCCGCTCCCGTCTCGACCGTACTCCCTTCCAGACCGAAATCCTCGACCTCAGCCATGACGGCCGCGGTGTCGCCCGCCGTGAAGGCGAGGGCGGCAAGGTCACCTTCATCAGCGGCGCCCTGCCGGGCGAAGTGGTGATGGCCGAACAGACCGCCCGCAGCCGCCACTTCGACGAAGCGCGCACGGTCGAGGTGCTGCAGGCCTCGCCGCAGCGGGTGGTCCCCAAGTGTCCGCACTTCGGTACCTGCGCCGGCTGTGTGCTGCAGCATCTGGATGAAGCGCAGCAGATCGTGGCCAAGCAGCGCGTGCTGATGGACAACCTGGAGCGCATCGGCCATGTGAAGCCGGGCGCGGTGCTGCCGCCACTGGTCGGCGACAGCTGGGGCTACCGCCGCAAGGGCCGGTTCTCGGTGCGCCGTGTGGAAAAGAAGGACAAGACCCTGGTCGGCTTCCGCGAGCAGGACCCGCGTTTCGTCGCCGATCTGCAGCAGTGCCTGACCGTGGTCCCGGAAATCGGTACGAAGGTCGAAGTGCTGTCGACCTTCATCGAAACCCTGGATGGCAAGCGCGACATCCCGCAGATCGAATTCATCGCCGGCGACCAGGCGGTGGTCCTCACGGTTCGGCACCTGCAGCCGCTGAGCGAGGCTGACCGCGCCGCCTGGGCGGCCTTCGGCCAGCAGCAGGGCTTTGTCATCTACCTGCAGTCCGGCGGCGTGGACACCGTGCAGCCGTTGGATGGACAGGGCGTGGCGCTGTCGTTCCGGTTGGCCCCGTGGGATGTCGAGCTGGCGTTCCGCCCGCTGGATTTCATCCAGGTCAACGCCAAGCTGAACGAAAAAATGATCGCCCACGCGCTGGACCTGCTTGAGCCGGGTGCCGACGAGCGCGTGCTGGACCTCTTCTGCGGCCTGGGCAACTTCACCCTGCCGCTGGCACGCAGGGTGCGCGAAGTGGTGGGCGTGGAAGGCGATGCCGGCCTGGTGGCGCGGGCGCGTGAGAACGCCGAGCGCAATGGCCTGGCCAACGCGCAGTTCTACAGCGCCGACCTCACCCAGGACCAGCGCAGCACGCCGTGGATGCGCCAGGGCTTCGACAAGCTGCTGCTGGACCCGCCGCGTTCGGGGGCGATCGAAGTGCTGCAGCAGCTGCCGCTGAAGCAGTTCAAGCGGATTGTCTATGTCAGCTGCCATCCGGGCTCGCTGGCCCGTGATGCCGGCTATCTGGTCAACGAACAGGGCTTTACCCTGGTCAGCGCCGGGGCGATGGACATGTTCCCGCACACCGCGCACGTGGAAAGCATCGCGGTGTTCGAAAAGCGCTGAGGCGCTGCGGCGCCGGGGCTGCCCGGCGCCAGCCCTGCCGTCGCATGGCGGGCAGGGCGCTTACTCGGCCGGTGCGTTCTGCCACTGGCCGTCCACGCGGACGAAGGCCATGGGCTGCTCGCCCTGCTCGCTGCCGTCGCCTGCGCGCACGGTGCATTCAATGACGGCCCGTTCTCCGTCGACATCGCAGTTCTTCACCTGCTGGACCTGCAACGTGCTGGCTGCCTGTTCGAATCGCACGCGCAGCGCCGGGTCGGTCTGCTGTTGCGCCTCGGCGGCGATCCGCGCGCGCAGCAGCACCTGCACCTGGTCTGCCGGCGGTGCCGGCACCGGCACATTGCGCTGATCCGGCAGGGTCCAGGCGCCGTCCACCCGAGCCAGCCGCAGCAGCTGCGGGCGCGTGTTGATGCCAGCGCTGGCCGTGGCGATGCAGTCGACCGTGTCGGCCGCTTGCGCTGGCGCACAACTGGACAGGCTCTGCAGCCTGGGCCGGAAGCTTTCGGCAACCAGCCGGCTGCTGTCGCTGGCAGGACGCTCGGCAATGGCCTCATCGAACATGTGGTCCATCGCTGCCTGTGCCTGCTGCAGCGAAGGCAGCGCGCCAGGTGCGGCAATGCCGGGTGCGCACGGCAGCAGTGCCGACACAGCGAGACAGCGCTGAAGGTGGCGGGAAATCGTCATGGGCAGCCATTCCTTGGTGGGGGCGCGCAGTGTAGTCGGCCCTGCGGCCGGCCCGGTAGGCAGTGTCTGGCGGGGGCTGCATACTGTGCCGATGGGCATTGAAATCGAACGCAAATTCCTCGTAACCGGCGATGGCTGGCGTAGCGCCGCGCACCGGGTCATCCCGATGGCGCAGGGCTACATCAACGATATGGGCGCACTCGACCGCGGCACCCAGAATGCCTCTGTGCGGGTGCGGATCGAGGGCGATGGTGCTGCGCTCAACCTGAAGTCGCGCACGATCGGCCACACCCGACAGGAGTTTGATTATCCGATCCCGGTGCAGGATGCCCGCGACCTGCTGGCGCTGTGCGTGGGCGGCCTGATCGACAAGCGCCGGCATCTGGTCGAGCACGCGGGCCTGACCTGGGAAGTGGATGAATTCCTGGGTGCCAACGCTGGCCTGGTGGTTGCCGAGGTCGAACTTGACAGCGCCGACCAGGCGATCGCGCTGCCGGACTGGGTCGGCGCCGAAGTGACCGATGACAGCCGCTACTACAACGTCGCGCTCGCCAGTCACCCCTATTCACAGTGGTGAAGTCCCGCTGTCCCCTTTTTTAAGACGCGGCGGTCCCCATGTGGTTGGGATGAGAATCGACATCTATTCCGACGTGGTCTGCCCCTGGTGCTGGATCGGCAAGCATCGTTTCCAGCAGGGTGTGCAGTTGCTGGGCGCCGACGCGCCTGAACTTGAGATCCATTGGCAGCCGTTCCAGCTGGATCCGGATGCTGATGCAACGCCGGTACCGCTGCGCGAGGCCTATGTGCGCAAGTTCGGCGGCATCGAGCGGACCGAGCAGATTCTCGGCCAGACCCAGACCACCGCGCGCGCCGAAGGGCTTCCGATGGACTTCAGCCAGGGCCAGGTGCGGGTCACCACGCTGCCGGCACATCGCCTGCTGTGGCTGGCTGGCCAGCACGGCGTGCAGGAGGCCGTCGGTGAGGCGTTGTTCCGCGCGCACTTCGAGCGCGGGCAGAATCTGGCCGATCCTGCGGTACTGGTCGAGGCTGGCGCGGCCGGCGGATTGGCTGCCGGGGAGATCCAGCAGATGCTGGCGGGCGAACGTGGCATGGCCGAGGTCGAAGCAGGCCTGGCCCAGGCCCACGCGCTGGGTGTTTCCTCGGTGCCCACCTTCGTCATCGATGGCCGCTGGGCCGTTTCCGGTGCGCAGCCCCCGGAAGCCTTCGCCAACGCCCTTCGCCAGATCGCTGCCGAACAGGGCGCAACCGCACCGGCCGCCGCTGACGACGCCGCCTGCGGTCCGGACGGCTGCAAGGTGTAAAAGAAGGCGGACGGAGGGGATCAGGGCGTATCCGGCGCCTATCGGCCGATTGCGCCTTGATCCCCTCCGTCCCCCTCTTGCCACCTGCGTCTGCGAGCGGGTTCTGCGACAATGCGGCACTGCGCCATGCGGGCGCCCGTTGTGGAGATCGACCATGCTGCTGATCGGCGTTGCCGGCACTGAACTGACCGCCCAGGAACGCGACTGGCTGCAGCACGATGCTGTGGCCGGGGTGGTGCTGTTCAAGCGCAACTTCGCTTCACGCCAGCAGGTGACCGAACTGTCTGCGGCGATCCGCGCCGCCGCGCCGCGTCCGCAGTTGATCTGCGTGGACCAGGAAGGGGGGCGCGTACAGCGTTTCCGTGAGGGCTTCAGCGCGCTGCCGCCGCTGCAGGACATCGGTGTCCAGTATGCGCAGGACCCCGCCGCCGCACTGGCACTGGCCGAGCAGCACGCCTGGCTGATGGCCAGTGAAGTGCGCGCCAGCGGCGTCGATCTGAGCTTTGCACCGGTGGTCGACCTGGCCCGCGGCAACCGCGCCATCGGCAACCGTGCCTTCAGTGAAGACCCGCAGGTGGTGGCCGCCTTTACCGCCGCCTATGTGCGTGGCATGCACGCAGTCGGCATGGCCGCCACGCTCAAGCATTTCCCGGGCCATGGCACCGTGCTGGAAGACACCCATGTGGACACCGCGATCGACCCGCGTGCGCTGGACGAGCTGCGCGCGCAGGATCTTGTCCCGTTCACGGCCGGCATTGCCGCCGGTGCCGATGCGGTGATGATGGCCCACGTGATCTATCCGCAGATCGCGCCGGAACCGGCCGGCTATTCGCCGCGCTGGATCCAGCACATCCTGCGCGGTGAGCTTGGCTTCCGCGGCGTGGTGTTCTCCGATGACATCGGCATGGCCGCCTCGCACAGTGCCGGTGGCGTGCCGGCGCGCGTGCACGCGCACCTGGATGCCGGCTGCGACGTGGTGCTGGTCTGCCACCCGGAACTGGTCGATGAAGCCCTGCACGCCGTGCAGGGACGCGCCCTCAATACCGCTGCGCTGCTGGGCCTGCTCGGCCGCGGCGCGCTTGGCTGGGATGGCCTGCTGGCCGATGCCCGCCATGGCGACACCCAATCCCGTCTGCTTCACACCCTTGGAAGAACTGTCTGATGCCCAACCTCACCATTTCCCAGGCCCTGGCCCAGGCCGACCTGCTGGTCGACCGCCCCACCATCGACAAGGCCATTGCCGGCATCGCCGACGCCATCGCGCGCGACTACCAGGGCGAGGTGCCGCTGTTCCTGTCGATCATGCACGGTGCGTTGCCATTCGCCGGCCAGCTTGCGCTGGAACTGGGCGCGCGTGGCCAGGATGTGCAGTTCGACTACCTGCATGCCACCCGCTACCGCGGCGAGACCACCGGCGGTGACCTGGTCTGGAAGCACAAGCCGGCCACCGCGCTGTTCGGCCGTCGCGTGCTGCTGGTCGACGACATCCTCGATGAGGGCTACACCCTGCAGGGCGTGCGCACCTGGTGCCTGGAGCAGGGCGCGACCGACGTTCGCATCGCCGCGATGACGGTGAAGATGCACGACCGCGCACTGCCGGATGTCACCGCCGACTATGCCGGCATCGAACTGCCGGACCGCTACGTGTTCGGTTTTGGCATGGACGTCAACGAAACCCTGCGCTGCGTGCCGGCCATCTATGCGATGAAGGAGTAAGGTCGGGCTGTCCGCGGCCTGTCCTGTTCTGTCCTGTTCTGTCCCGCGCCGGCATCCTTGGGTGCCGGCGTTTGTCTTTCCCTGGAGTGCTTTCAATGCAACAGATCGCCCTGGCCGTGATCGGCGGTACCGGTGTCTACAACCTGGCCAAGCTTGATGATGTGCAGACCCACGAGGTGGATACGCGCTTTGGCAAGCCGTCCGGCCCGGTGCGGGTAGGAACGTTGCTGGGCCATCGCGTGGCCTTCCTGGCGCGGCATGGTGAAGGCCACTCGCTGCCGCCGCACAAGATCAACTACCGCGCCAACCTGGCCGCGCTGCAGCAGATCGGCGCGCAGCGGGTGCTGGCGTTGAACACGGTGGGCGGCATCGGCGACGACTTCGGTCCGCGTGTGCTGGCCTGTCCCGACCAGGTGATTGATTACACCTGGGGCCGCATCAGCACGATCTGTGAAGAAGAGGGCACCGACGTGGTGCACGTGGATTTCGGCCATCCGTACACGCCGATGCTGCGCAGCAAGATCCTGGCGGCGGCGAAGGTGACCGGCGTGAAGGTGCACGATGGCGGCTGCTATGGCGCCACCCAGGGTCCGCGACTGGAAACCATCGCCGAGATCGCGCGCATGCGCCGCGATGGCTGCGACCTGGTCGGCATGACGGGGATGCCTGAAGCCGCACTGGCGCGGGAGCTTGGGCTGGATTACGCCTGCCTGGCGATCGTGGCGAACTGGGCTGCAGGCTGCGGCGACGGTGAGGAGATCACCATGGCCGAAGTGCTGGCCAACGTGCAGGCCGCCAGCAACGGACTTCCGGAACTGGTAGGCGAATTGGCGCGGGGGTGATTGTCATCGCGTAACAAGCTTTGCATACTCAGCTTGTGCGCGGGTTCAGCGTACACCACCCATTCATTGCAAAGGTCTCGCATCACCATGCCGAACGGTACCGTCAAGTGGTTCAACGACGCCAAGGGATTTGGCTTCATCTCGCCGGAGGATGGCAGCGCCGACGTGTTCGCGCACTTCTCTGCCATCAACTCCAAGGGCTTCCGTAGCCTGCAGGAAGGCCAGCGTGTCACTTATGACGTGACCCAGGGCCCGAAGGGTGCCCAGGCGTCGAACATCGTGCCGGCCGAGTAATTCTCGCGCTGTGCACTGAAAACCCCGCTTCGGCGGGGTTTTTTTTTGCGCACGTTGCAGACAGGCCCGCGCCGCGCGGCGGAAGCTTCGCGCCTGCCTCAGCGGTTCCAGCCTCATTTGGGTTTTGGCTGAGGCACAATGCAGCCATGATGGAACGACTGCGCATCGCCGTAATCGGCTACGGCACCGCTGGCCAGGCATTGGCCATCCTGCTCACCCGTGATGGCCACGAGGTGGAGATCTTCGAACGGGTGCCGACTCCCGGGCCGGTTGGTGCCGGGTTCCTGCTGCAGCCCAGTGGCCTGCAGGTGGTGTGGCAGATGGGTCTGCTCGATGCCGTACGTGCCCACGCCACGCCCGTGCACCGGCTGTACGGTGACACCCCGTGCGAGCGCGCGGTGATGGACATGGGCTATGACGGGCTGGACGCACGCCTGCATGGCCTGGGCATGCAGCGCGGCGCATTGTTCTCGGTACTGGACCAGGCCCGCGAAGGTGCAGGCGAGCTGCACGTGGGCACGACGATCGTCCATGTCGACCACGAACAGGGACGGTTGCGCGACAGCGACGGCCGCACGCACGGCCCCTTCGACCTTGTTGTTGCTGCCGATGGTGCGTCCTCCACACTGCGCGACGGTATCGCGGGCGGCACCGCGCTGGATCGGGTGTACCCGTGGGGCGCGTTGTGGTGCCTGTTGCCGGCCGAGGACTGGCCGCACATGCAGCAGCTGCGGCAGCGCTACGTGGCCGCGCGCAAGATGATCGGACTGCTGCCGGTGGGAACGCGGCCGGGTGATGACATCCCCCGCCTGAGTTTCTTCTGGAGCCTGCCGCGCGCGGATTTCGAACGCTGGCAGCGTGATGGCATGGCGCCGTGGCTGGATGAGCTGCATGCACTGTGGCCGCAGGCCGGCGCACGCTTTGCCCATCTGCGTGACGCCGGTCAGCTGGCGCGCGCGGTGTACCGCGATGCAGTGATGAAGCGTTGGCACCAGGGCCGACTGGTGCTGGCCGGCGATGCGGCACACGCGATGAGCCCGCAGTTGGGGCAGGGCGTGAACATGGCGCTGCTGGATGCGTTGGCGCTGCGCGACGCATTGCGTACCCACGGCGGTGGTGAGACGGCGCTGCAGGCCTATCAGGCGCAACGACGTGCACATGTGGCGGTCTACCAGCGCTGGAGCCGATGGCTGACGCCCCTGTTCCAGTCCGACCGTGATGCGTGGGCGACAGCACGCGATGTGCTGTTGGGACCGATGGGCCGCATGCCCGGCGGACGCGGTCACATGCTGCGCGTGCTCAGCGGAACGCAGCATGGGTGGATGGGCGCGCTGGCGCTCGATCCGGCATTCATCGAGGCGCTCGCTGCGACGCCGCTGCCGGCCCGGATGATGCCCTCCGCAGTGACGGTGTGAAGCATTCCGTCACGTCAATTAACAGTTGCCTCACCTGTTCTGTGCGACAAGAGATAAGCACGCGACAGCCGCGTCGCCCGTTTTCCTTTCCGTGATCAATCATCGCGCGTGGCCCGGGTGGCAGCGCCGTCGCGGCCTGCTGCGGCCCGGATGCGCCGCATGATGGATGAGGAGGACGCCATGTTGTTCGCGGTCGAGGAGCTGGAATCGGAAATCTGCAAGCTGCGCGGGTTGCTGCGCATGCTGCATGAAGACCAGCCCGACGTACTGGAAGATGTATTCGAGTTCCATGTCGGCAGTTTGATCAGTCATGCATCACCGGAAGACCACGGTCATATCCGCGCCTGTGCGCAGGAGATGCTGCGGGTGACGCGCGCGCTGCCGCGCCATGTCGAGAAAGCCTCGCCCGATTTCAGGCTGATGCCGGAGAGCATCGCGCGCCCGGCCTAGTCCTGCCCGCACAGCAGGGACTCAACGCGGCGGCAACGGCACCACACTGCCTTCCACGCAGGCGAGCAACCGCTCACCCGGCGCAAGCCTGGGCACTACACCGGCAGTGAAGGCCGAGAATGCTGGCAGGACGGTGACGCGCTCGCGCAGCCAGAATGCGGGAAATCGCCGGCGCAGCGCCGGCAACGCAACCTGTGGATGTACATGACCCGACAGCACGTGCGCGTCGGCGTCGGGCAGCGGCTCGTGGCGCAGCAGGAACGGCCCCAGCCGCGCGTGGTCATGCATCTCCACCTGCAGTGCCGCATGCGGAAGATGACGGTCGTGGTTGCCGCGTACCACGTGGACGGCAAGCGCTGCATGCTGCTCGCGCCACCCCAGCCATTGCTGATGCCACGCGGCGCGATGCGCTGGGCCATGCAGGACATCACCCAGGATCCACAGTTGCGCGCACTGGTGCACGGCGATCAGTTCACCCAGACGTTGCAGGTCATCGCCGGTACCGCCTGCTGGCAGCGCGATTCCCGCCCGCCGGAACACATCGGCCTTGCCCAGGTGCAGATCGGCGATCAGCAGTGCGCCGCGCGCCGGCCACAGCAGGGCGCGGCCTCCCAGCAGCAGCATTGGTTCACCGCCCAGGTGCAGTGGCAGATCAGCGCCGTGCCCGGCCATGGCGGCGCTCCAGTTGCTGGGCGGCGCGCTGCACGCGCGTGCGCCAGTCTTCATTGCTGAACTGCCCGCGCAGGCGTTCGGCCCACAGCGGAAACGCCAGCGGTGTAAGTGACGTTGGCCGTTGCAACGACAACGACCGTGTGGCGATGCCTGTCAGTACCTGCTGCAGGCCGGGCAGATCCAGGCTGTCATACAGCACTTCATGTTCTGCCAGCGCCAGCAGCAGGTGTCCGGGATCGTGTTCGCGCAGCACGTCATGCAGCAATCCGGCCGAGGCCTGCAGCTGGCGCAGCGAACGCGGCATGCCGCCGGGCAGGCTCGGCACCAGCAGGCCGGCCACGCGCGCGATGCCGCGGAACTGCCGGCGCGCAAGCTCACCCAGATTCACCGCTTCGCGCAGGTCCTGCAGCAGTTCTGCGTCGGCCAGCAGCGTCCGCCAGTCCTGCTCATGCAGTTCCAGTGGCGTGGCCGGAGCGAGCACCAGGCCGTGGTCGTTCACCGCGTAGCCGATGCTGTTGCGCTGACGGCGCGTGCAACGCAAGGCCAGCAGCGCGGCCAACGCTTCATGCACGTGGCGGCCGGCAAAGGGATAGACGAACAGGAACTGACCTTCGCGCCGCCGCACATCTTCCACCAGCAGGTGCTGCGCCGACGGTGCGGCCGACAGCCGCGCCTGCAATGCCAGCAGCGGTGCCAGCCAGCGCGATTCCGGACTCCGGTCGGTGCCGGACAGGACCGCTTCCAGTGCACGGCCAAGGGGCATCGACAGTGGCAGCTGGCCGCCCTGCCAGCGCGGCACCACGCCATCGCCGCTGCCGCGTGCCACGCGCACGAAGGCCGTCATGTCACGCAGCTGCACCAGTTCCAGCAGGCGCCCGGCGAACTGGAAGCGGTCGCCGCGGCGCAGGCGGCTGGCGAACTGTTCTTCCACCGCACCCAGGCTGCCACCGCGCAGGAACTGCACGCGCACGCTGCCGTCGCTGCTGATGGTGCCGATCGACAGGCGGTGACGCAGTGCCTGGCTGCGCCCGGGCATGCGGTAGATGCCATCGGCACCGCGTACCACCTTGTGGAAATCCGGATACTGCGACAGCGCGCGTCCGCCCTGCACGATGAACTCGAGCACGGCATTCCATTGTGCTTCCTGCAATGCTGCGAACGCATGCGTGCCCCGTACCTGCGCAAGCAGCGATGCGGACTCGAAACCGCCGGCCAGCGCACGGCTGATGGCGTGCTGGGCCAGCACGTCCAGTGACAGGGTGGGAAGACGGCGTGCTTCGATCACACCGGCATGCAGTGCGTGCCGTGCTGCCGCATATTCGGCAAGTTCCAGCGCGTGGCTGGGAATGCACAGGATCTCGCCGCTGGCACCGGGGCGATGGCGCGCGCGTCCGGCACGCTGGCGCAGGCGGGCCACGCCTTTCGGGCTGCCCAGCTGCAGCACCTGGTCCACTTCCGGAAAGTCCACGCCAAGGTCGAGGCTGGATGTCGCCACCACGCAGCGCAACGCACCGGCACGCAGCCCATCTTCCACCTGCTGGCGCAGCGCGGGATCGAGTGAGCCGTGATGCAGCGCCAGGGTCGTGGTGTCCTCCGGCCATACCGCCGAAAGGGCCTGGTGCCAGAGTTCGGCCTGCGCGCGCGTATTGGTGAACAGCAGGCTGCTTCGCGCGCGGAACAACGCGTCGAGGACGCGCGGCAGCTGCCCCAGGCCAAGATGCCCTGCCCATGGGAAGCGCTCGCCGGGCTCGGGTAACAGGCTGCGGATGGTCACTGGCCGTTGCCGCGCACCCTGCACGATCGGCGCCTGCGGCAGATGCGGCAGCAGCACCTCACGCGCCTGCGCCAGGTTGCCCAACGTCGCCGACAGCCCCCACAGCTGCATCGTCGGCGCTGCCTCGCGCAGCACCGCCAGGTTCAACTGCAGCAGCACGCCGCGCTTGTTGCCCAGCAGTTCATGCCATTCGTCCACCACCACGCAGCGCAGCGCGCGCATGCGCTCCAGCGTGTCGGGATAACTGAGCAGCAGCGCAAGCGACTCCGGCGTGGTCACCAGCACATCGATGCGCCCTTCGCGGGCCAGGCGGCGCTCGCGGTTGCTGGCATCGCCGCTGCGCAGGCCAACGCGCCAGCCCAGGCCGAGACCGTCGATCGGCGCCTGCAGCGCGCGTGCGGTATCACTGGCAAGCGCACGCAGCGGGGTGACCCACAGCACCTGCAGCGGGCGCACGGCACTTGCCCGGCGCGGCACCGGCGGTGGGGCGAGCAGGGCCTGCAGCAACGGGCCACCGAACATGGCCAGGGTCTTGCCGCTGCCGGTGGGCGTGTGCAGCAGGCCTGATCCGCCTGCCAGGTAGTGCCGCCACATCGCGCGCTGGAACGGCAGCGGTCGCCACCCGCGGCTGCCGAACCAGTCCTGCAGGCGCTGCAGTGCTTCGCTGCGCTTCATCGGGCCAATGCCTGCAGCTGTGCCAGATGGTCGGCTTCGGCAGCCGGCTTGTCGTGGCGCCAGCGCAGGATGCGCGGAAAGCGCACTGCGATGCCTGACTTGTGGCGCGCGCTGCGGTTGACCGCTTCAAAGCCCAGTTCGAACACCTGTTCGGCGGCTACGCTGCGCACCGGGCCGAAGCGCTCGCGCGTGTGCGCGCGGATCCAGCGGTCGAGGGCGAGGATTTCCTTGTCGTCCAGGCCGGAATAGGCTTTGGCCACCGGTACCAGCACCTCGCCGTCCCAGACCCCGAAGGTGTAGTCGGTGTACAGGGTGCTGCGCCGGCCATGGCCCGCCTGCGCGTACAGCAGCACCGCGTCGATCGTGAGCGGGTCGACCTTCCACTTCCACCAGTCGCCGCGACGGCGACCGGACTGGTAGACCGAATCGCGGCGCTTGAGCATCAGTCCTTCCACACCGCGCTCGCGCGATGCCTCGCGCAGCTGCGCGGCGTGCTGCCAATCGTTGCAGGGTACTTCCGGCGACAGCTGGATGCGTGGATCGCCCAGTGCAGCCACCACCTCGGCCAGCTGCGCGCGCCGCAGCTGCAGTGGCAGCCCGCGCAGGTCATCGCCGTTACGCTCCAGCAGGTCGTAGGCGAGTACGCGCACCGGCGTATTGCGCAGGGTGGCAGCGCCGGGCTTGCGGCGCTGTATGCGCGTCTGCAGCGCGGTGAATGCGCGCGGCAGGTTGTCTGTCCCGTCCCATGCCAGCAGTTCGCCGTCGAGCACGCAGCCATCGGGCAGCAATGCGGCGGCGTGTTCGATTTCCGGGAAGCGTCCGTCCAGGCGTTCCTCGCCACGCGACCACAGCGCCACTTCGCCTCTGCGCCGCAGCAGCTGCAGGCGGATGCCATCCCACTTCCATTCCAGCAGCCAGTGCCCGATCGCGCCGAGCCGCTCGGCGGGGTCGCCCTCCAGCGGCGAGGCAAGGAAGAAGGGGTAGGGCTGTTGACGATCGGTTGGCAGCTCGTCGGCAGACAGCAGGGTGGCGAGCAGCCCGGGTGAGGGCACCCACTCACCGAGCATGCGCTGGGCGATGCGCGCGATATCCAGCCCGGACCACTCAGCCAATGCCTGCTGCACCACGCGTTGCGACACCCCGACGCGCAGCGCACCGGTCAGCAGCTTGTTGAAGACCAGGCGTTCTGCAGAGGCCAGCTGTCGCCAACCGGCCACCACCGCAGCACGCCGGACCGGCTCGGGTTGGTTGGCAACCGCCAGCAGGTGCTGCTCGATCCAGTCGGCCAGCGGACGATCGGCGGTATCGGCGTCGGCAGCGGGGTCGTCGAGCAGCAGGGTGAGCGTTTCGGCAAGATCGCCGACCTGCGCGTAGCTGTCTTCGACCAGCCATGCCGGCAGGCCGGATTCTTCGGCGATCCATGCGCGCAGTTCGCCGCTGGCGGCGATCTTGCGCCGTGCGCCGCCAACCTTGCCGCCGCTGAGCAGGTACAGCGCCCACGCTGCGTCGTGGGCGCGCGCATGGGCGAAGTAGTCGATCAGTGCAGCGCGTTTGTCCAAGGTCGCCGTGCTGCGATCCAAGCGCTGGTACAGCGCGGCGAAGGCCTTCATTCCTCGCTCCCGAAATCGGTGCGGAAGGCTTCGGCGGCAACGCCGCGTTCGCGCAGGTATGGAATCAGCGCATCGGTATTGCCATGGGTGGCGATGATGCGTCGCGCACTGGTCTGCGCGATGGTCTGCAGCAGTGCCGGCCAATCAGCATGATCGGAAACCACGAAGCCGCGATCGACGTTGCGGCGGCGGCGGTTGCCGCGCAGCTGCATCCAGCCCGATGCGAAGCCGAGCTGGTGGCGGCCGAAGCGGCGCAGCCACGGCGTGCCGGCCGCCGACGGGGGCGCCAGGATCAGTTGTCCGGCCGCATCGGGCTGGCGCCCCTGCTCGGCAACAGTGAGGGTGTCCAGCATCGGTATGCCGGCCTGGCGATAGACCGCCACGCCATTGGCGATGGCACCGTGCAGCCAGGCTGGCTGGTCATCCACCGCGCGCAGTTCGGCCAGTACCCGTTGCGCCTTGCCCAACGCGTAGCACAGCAGCACCGCGGCCTCGCCGCGCGAAGCGCATTCGCGTCGCCAGGCGGCGATATCGGCGGCCACCGCACCGGTATCGGGCCAACGGTAGATCGGCAGTGCGAAGGTGGCTTCGGTGATGAAGGTGTCGCACGGCACGACTTCGAACGGGGTACAGGTGGGATCGGGCTGGCGCTTGTAGTCGCCCGAGGCCACCCACACCTGTTTGCCATCGTCGATGCGCACCTGCGAAGAACCCAGGACATGGCCGGCCGGATGCAGCGATACCTGCACCTGCCCCAGCTGGAACGGCACGCCCTCGGCATGCGCATGCAGTGCGACATCGCCCAGCCGCCAGCGCAGGATCGGCACGCTGCCCTCGCTGCAGTGGTAATGGCCCATGCCCGGGCGCGCGTGGTCGCCATGGCCGTGGGTGATGACCGCGCGCGGTACCGGCCGCCACGGATCGATGTGGAAATCACCTGCCGCGCAGTACAGCCCTTCCGGGCGCAGTACCACCAGATCGTCGTTGCCTGCCATGCCGACACTGTGGCGCGACGGTCGTGCAGGCCGCGAGAATCGGCCTGAACGCGGAGTTGCCGGGCAATGCGGCACAATCGGGGCGCACACCCTTTGCCGGCGGGATGGAACGGATGAGCGGACCGAGCTTCGACAGCAGTGCACCGTATGAAACCCATGTGGTGCTCAACCAGCCACCGCCGTTCGCTGGCCGCCAGTTGTGGACCGACGATGTCGCGTTGATGGACGCGGTGCAGCGCGAGGGTGCCGGCAGTTTCGCGCCGCGCCTGTCGGTCTATGCGGGCCTGGCCGGCGATGAACTGTATCGGCTCGGCTTTGATGCCAACCGTGACCGTCCGCGCCTGCGCACCCATGATGCGCAGGGCCATCGCATCGATACGGTGGAGTTCCATCCGGCTTACCACCAGTTGATGCGAACGGCGAAGGAGCACGGCGTTGCAGGATTGTCCTGGCATGAACCGCAGGCCGGGGCGCATGTGGCGCGCGCCGCGCTGAGCTATCTGCACCACCAGGCCGAGGCCGGCACCAGTTGCCCGCTGACCATGACTCACGCGGCGGTAGCCGTGCTGCGGGGGCAACCGCACCTGGGCGAATGGTCGCGCAAGGCGGCCGCACCGGTGTACGACCCGCGTGATGTGCCGGTGGCCGACAAGTCCGGGATCACCCTGGGCATGGGCATGACCGAGAAGCAGGGGGGCTCGGATGTGCGTGCCAACAGTACCCGCGCCGAGCCGATCGATGGCGAGCGCTACCGCCTGGTAGGGCACAAATGGTTCTTCTCCGCACCGATGTGCGACGGCTTCCTGGTGCTTGCACAGGCACCGGCCGGGTTGACCTGCCTGCTGATGCCGCGACGGCTTGCCGATGGCGATCGCAACGCGTTCCGCCTGATGCGCCTGAAGGACAAGCTGGGCGACTGGGCCAACGCGTCCAGCGAGGTGGAGTTCTGCGGCGCGCAGGCCTGGCGGGTGGGCGAGGAGGGGCGGGGCGTGGCCACCATCATCGGCATGGTGATGATGACGCGCCTGGATTGCATGCTGGGCGCAGCCGCGGAGATGCGCATGGCGCTGGCACAGGCGCTGCACCACACGCGGCACCGGCGCACCTTCGGCAAGCCGCTGGTGGATCACCCGCTGATGGCCAACGTGCTGGCCGATCTGGCGCTGGAATCGGAAGCCGCCACGGTGCTGGCGATGCGCATCGCGCGCGCGGTGGATCGTGCCGGCGACGATCCGGCCGAAGCCGCACTCGCACGGCTGGGCACCGCATTGGGCAAGTACTGGTTGTGCAAGCGTGCGCCGGCATTCGTCAATGAGGCGCAGGAGTGCCTGGGCGGCGCCGGTTATGTGGAGGAATCGATGCTGCCGCGCCTGTACCGGCAGGCACCGTTGAATTCGATCTGGGAGGGCAGCGGCAACATCCAGTGCCTGGACGTGCTGCGCGCGCTGGGGCGAGAGCCTGAAGCACTCGCGGCGTTGCAGGGTGAGCTGGAAGCGGTGGCCGACCATGACAGCCGCTACGCGGCTGCACTGCAGCAGTGGCGCGATGCGCCGGCACCGGAGGAGTCACAGGCGCGGCTGTTCTGCGAGCGCACGGCATTGCTGCTGCAGGCTGCGTTGCTGCTGCGTGCGCGCAGTCCGATGGCCGAGGCCTTCATCCGCAGCCGGCTGCGCGGGGAACATGGATTGGCGTTCGGTACGCTGCCGACCGGGGTGGACCTGACGGCGATGCTGGCGCGGGCGCTGCCGTAGCTGGCGGCCAACGGCCAAGCCCCTCGTGGTGGGCACTGCAGGAAGGTGGGCAGGGTCGTGCGGGTGGGCCGCGCAGGCGACACCGTAAATACGTCCCTGTAGGCTCGGGCGCGCCATCCATGGCGTTACGCCGAAGCGGAGAGCAGAAGCAGAAAAGCCGCGGCAATGCCGCGGCTTTTCCTGTAGAGCCATGCTCGGCGCCAGCGGATGCCTTAGTGCTTGGCTTCTTCCTTGGCGGCAGTGGCCTTGGCGTCGTCAGCAACATCGCGGGCCTTGTCGGCAACCTTCTGCGCAGCATCGGCCGTGGCGTCGCTGGCGTGGGCGGCGGCATCGGTGGCTGCGACCTTGGCCTTGTCGGCGGCGGTGGCGGTCGCGGCTGCGGCGCTGTCCAGCGCCTGCTGGGTGTCGGCAGCAGCCTGCTCGGATGCGGCAGCGGTCTTGTCGGCGGCATCGCGGGTTGCTGCAGCAGCCTGGTCCACGGCATCGCGCGCGGCGGCACCGGCGCTGTCGGCGGCCTGGGCGGCATCCTGCTTGGCCTGTTCGGCCTCGGGGCCCTTGCAGGCGGCCAGTGCCAGCAGCAGGGAGGCGGCCAACAGGGTGGTGGTCAGCGGACGAATCTTCATGGCGGTCTCCGGTACTGCAATGGATGGGGACGCCAGCCTATTCATGCCGTTGTGAAGACGTGGTGGTGACACGCAGGCAAAGAAAAAGCCGCTGGCGAACCAGCGGCTTTTTCAGAACAGCTTGAAGAAAGAAGTTATTACTTCTTGGCTTCTTCAGCAGCGTCCTTGGCCTGCTCAGCGGTAGCTTCGGCAGCCTTGGCGGCGTCCTTGGCTTCGCCAGCAGCGGCGTCGGTGGCAGCAGCGGCGGTCTGGGCAGCGGCGTCAACCGAAGCGTCAGCAGCGGTGGCGGCGGTGTCAGCAGCCTGCTGGGCAGCGTCGGCGGTCTGGGCGCCAGCAGCGGCGGCCTGGTCGGCAGCAGCCTGGGCTTCGGTGGCGGCCTGGTTGGCCGAAGCAGCGGCGTCCTGGGCAGCTTCCTGCTTCGAGCAGGCGGCCAGGGCCAGGGCCAGGGACATCGCGACCAGCAGCTTGTTGATGCTCATTGTGTAAATCCTCGTCGTTAGAATTAGGCAACGCGCATGCTGCGCGCCGACAACATGATGACAAGCCAAGATTGGGTGTCAAGCGATCCCGCATTCATTTTTGCGAAATAGACGTTAAACCCTTTCAGATCAATTCGATGGCGATAGCCGTCGCTTCGCCGCCGCCGATGCACAGGGTGGCAATGCCGCGCTTGCCGCCGCGCGTGCGCAATGCGTTGACCAAGGTCACCACCAGGCGTGCACCGGAGGCGCCGATCGGATGGCCCAGTGCGCAGGCGCCGCCATTCACGTTGAGCTTGTCGTGCGGAATGCCGAGCTCGCGCATCGGTGCCATCGCCACCACGGCAAAGGCTTCGTTGACCTCGAACAGATCGATCTGCTCCAGCGACCAGCCGGTCTTCTGCAGCAGGGTGTGAATGGCGCCGATCGGGGCGGTGGTGAACCACTCCGGTTCCTGCGAATGGGTGGCATGGGCAACGATCCGCGCCAGCGGCTGCAGGCCGCGTGCGGCGGCGTCTTCCTCGGTCAGCAGGACCACCGCGGCAGCGCCGTCGGAAATGCTGGAGGAACTGGCGGCGGTCACGCTGCCGTCCTTCTTGAAGGCCGGGCGCAGGGTCGGGATCTTGGCGATGTCCGAACGGCTCGGCTGTTCGTCGCTGGCGACCTCGACCTCACCCTTGCGGGTGGCAACCTTCACCGCAACGATCTCGTCGGCGAAGGCTCCGTTGGCCTGGGCGGCCTGCGCGCGCTTGACCGATTCGATCGAATAGGCGTCCTGCTCCTCGCGGGTGAACTGGTACTTGTCCACCGCGCATTCGGCGAATTCGCCCATGGCCTTGCCGTCGTAAGCGTTGACCAGGCCGTCGTGGGCCATGTGGTCCACTGCCTGGAAGTTGCCGAAACGGTTGCCGGTGCGTGAATTGGGCAGCAGGTGCGGGGCGTTGGACATCGATTCCATGCCACCGGCAACCACCACCTTGGCCGAGCCGGCCTTGATCAGGTCATGGCCGAGCATGATCGCTTTCATGCCCGAGCCGCAGACCTTGTTGAGCGTGGTCGCGCCGACCGACACCGGGATCCCGGCGGCGATCGCGGCCTGGCGGGCGGGGGCCTGGCCGAGGTTGGCCGGCAGCACGCAGCCCATCAGGACTTCGGAGACGTCGCTGGCGGGAACGCCGGACTGTTCCAGGGCAGCGGCGATGGCAGCCGCGCCGAGCGTCGGGGTCGGGACGCCGTTGAACTGGCCGAGGAAGGAGCCGATGGCGGTGCGCTTGGCGGCGGCGATGACGATGTTGGACATGGCAATCTCGTTGATGCGTGAGCAATGTTCGGAAAGGAGACCGCGGGCGTTGGAAGCAACGCGGTTTCCCGGCAGACTGCGTGGGGGTCGGCCCAGTATAGAGGGTCGACGGCGGCTGCCGCTGGGCAGCACCGGATGCCTGCCGGGAGTGCGGCAGGCCAACGTTCATGGGAAGGAATCGATGGAACGCAAGACGATGGGAAGGTCGGTCCTGGCATCGGCGCTGGCAGTTGCGCTGTCTGCATGTGGTGGCGGCGGTGGGGGAAGCAACGTGCGGATCGATCCGCCGCCGACCACACCGCCTGTCACGCCACCGGTCACGCCGCCGCCCGCCTCCAAGCCGCTGGAACCGGCAGTGGATGCGCATCTGGCACAGACCAACGCGCGTGCGGCACAGGCCACCGGTGCCAGCGGGCGCGGCATCCGCATCGGCATCGTCGATTCGGGCGTCATCCGCAATGCCGCGGCGTTGAATGGCCGGGTGGTGGCCAACCTCAATTACATCGATGGCAGCCGCAACAATCTCAATGTCGACGACGTGGTCGGACATGGCACGGCCGTGGCCAGCCTGGCGGCCGGCACCGCGGTGGGTGTGTGGCCCGGTGGCATCGCCCCTGGCGCAGAGATCGTCTCGGCGCGGATCATCGCCGACAAGGCGCCGGTGGATGACGGCAGTGGCCGTGGAAACTCCTTCAGCGGCCCGCTGGGCGTTGCCGGGATGCACCAGGACCTGATCCGCTATGGCGTGAAGGTCATGAACAATTCCTGGGGCGGCCTGTACTGGACCGATCCGGGCACCACCGCGCAGGTGGCTGCCGAGTACCGCCCCTTCATCATCGACAACGGCGGCCTGGTGGTGTTCGCCGCCGGCAATGACGGCCGCGACCAGCCGAGCAGCGTCGCGGCGCTGCCCAGCCAGCGCGGCGTCGGTGGCTCGTTGCCGGCGGCCGATCTGGAACGCGGCTGGCTGGTGGCTACCGCCATCGATCCGAACAAGCCAGGCCAGCGGGTCGACTGGGCCAATGCCTGCGGCGATGCGATGCGCTACTGCCTGACCGCACCGGGCAGTGCGGTGTTCCCGGAGCCGGGCACCGACAAATACCTCTGGAATTACGGCACCTCGTTCGCCGCACCGTTGATCTCCGGCGCGGCGGCACTGGTCTGGGAGCGCTACCCCTACTTCACCAACGATCTGGTCCGGCAGACACTGCTGGGCACGGCCACCGACATCGGTGCGCCAGGTGTCGATGCGGTCTTCGGCTACGGCATGCTCGACATCGGCAGCGCGATCAAGGGGCCGGGCCGGTTCGACTGGGGCAACACCACGGTCAACGTATCCCAGATGGGCCTCAATTCGGTCTGGAGCAACAACATCAGCGGCAGCGGCGGCCTCATCAAGCAGGGTGCAGGCGCGCTTGGGCTGTCCGGCACCAATACCTACACCGGCGACACCCGCATCGAGCAGGGCACGCTGGCACTGCGTGATGGCGGCTCCATCACCTCCAACGTGACCATCCTGCCGCCGCTGGGCGTTGCCGGCTCAGCCGCGCTGCAGTTCATGCCCGGCACCAGCCGGGTCAAGGGCAACGTCGACAACGGCGCCACGGTCATCGTGCGCGAGGCCAACGTCAATGCCACCATCGACGGCAACTACATCCAGCGCGCCGGTTCGCGGCTGATGATCTCGCTGGGTGCCAACCCGCTGAACGTCACCGGCACCGCCACACTGCAGGGCGGCGTGGTGCATGTCGACAGCATCGTCAGCGGTTACGTGGCCGCCGATGGCCGTACCCAGACCGTGCTGCATGCCAACCAGGGCATCAGCGGCCGCTTCGATGGAGTCACCGACAACCTGACCCCGGGCACGCTGCTGGAGACCACGCTGAACCACGGCAGCAACGATGTCACCCTGACCACCGACCGCGTCAACGTGACCCTGGCCGCCAGCCAGGCGCGACTGAACGGCACGGCGCTGGCCTCGGCGTTGCGCGTGGAAACCGCATTCGAGCAGCTTGATGCCGGTGCCGGCACCACCGCCTTCGCCGATGGCGCCGGTGCGCTGCAGGGCGTGCAGGGCAGCCAGGCGCTGCAGCAGAGCCTGGAAAGCCTGTCGGGCAAAGCGCATGCGCTGGCGGCCGCGGCCACCTTCGACAGCATCGACCTGAGCCGGCGCGCGCTGTCGTCCCGCTTCGGCCAGGTGCAGGGCGCACCGAAGCTGGGTGGGGCCTGGCAGAACACGCTGGGTGATGCGGGGCAGGGCAGCTTCTCGGCCAGTGGCACTGATACCCACGGCTGGATGATGGGCCAGGACATGCCGATGGGAAGCAACGGCGTGGTCGGTTTCGCCTTCGGTGAACTGCGCAGCCACAGCAATGGCAGCTGGGGCCGCGACCGCGGCCGCGACCGCCAATCGCAGGCCCAGCTGTATGCGGGCTGGAGCGCCGGCGGCGCCTACGCGCTGGGCCAGGTGGGGGCAGGCCAGTTCACCCGCGAGATCGATCGCCAGCTGCTGCTCGGTGCCGGCCAGTACGGGGTCAACGCCCGTTACGGTGGCAGCTTCAGCACCGCCAGCCTGGAAAGCGGCTACCGCTTCGGTTCAGCGCGTGCCGCGCTCACGCCGTATGTCGGCGCCGACTATGCCCGGGTGGACAACGACCGCTTCAGCGAGCAGGGCGGGCTGGGCTTTGGTCTGCGCGCGCAGGGCAGCATCAGCAGCCGCAGCCAGGCATTGGCCGGCGTTCGCGCCGAACGGCAGTGGGGCAGCTGGTCGCTGCGTGGCTATGCCGAATGGCAGCAGCTGCTGTCCAGCCAGGGGCTCGATGTGGACGCCAGCTTCGTGGGCGTGGACGCCTGGGCGCCGATGGCAGGCCTGCAGCCCACCCGTTCGGGCGGCCTGTTCGGGCTCTCCGTGGAATCGTGGTTGAGCCGGAATTCGCGCCTGGCGTTCGGCTATGACCAGCGTTTCGGCCCGCGTGGCGAGCTGCGCCAGGTGGCGCTGCGGTACAGCGCCGCGTTCTGATTGCTGGAAGATCCGGCGGCGCCCGGCCTGTGTCGGGCGCCAGCCGGGTGCAGGCCGATCAGCCGCCGCGCAGGTTGCCCAGGCGCGGGGTGCTGCGGCCCAGCGGCATCTTCAGCTTGCCGATCGACAGGATGCGGGCTTCGGCGATGCGGTCGGCGGCGCGCTGCGGCGCGATGTTCTCGCGCTGGGACAGTTCGAAGATGCGCGTCAGGTTGTGATAGATGCTGCGGATCAGGCGCATCGCACGCTCGCGGTTGTAACCGTCGATTTCCAGTGACACGTTCATCACGCCACCGGCGTTGACCGCGTAATCCGGCGCATACAGGATGCCGCGCGCATGCAGCTCGTCGCCGATTTCCAGGCTGGACAGCTGGTTGTTGGCGGTACCGCAGATGATCTTGGCCTTGATGCGCGGCAGCGTGTCGGCGTTGATCGCACCTTCCAGCGCGCAGGGCGCGAACACGTCGGCGTTCACTTCGTGGATTTCGTCAGGCTTGACCGCCTCGGCGCCGAAGTCGCTGACCGCACGGTCGACCAGGGCCGTGTCCAGGTCGGTCACGTACAGCTTGGCACCGCGGTCGCGCAGCAGCTTCACCAGTTCCATGCCGATGTGGCCCAGGCCCTGCACGGCGATGCTGGTCTTGCCCACTTCCTCGTGCCCGAACTTGACCCGCATCGAGGCCATCAGCGCCTGCAGCGCGCCGTAGGCAGTGAACGGAGCCGGATCGCCGGAGCCACCATGCACCTGGTGCACACCGGTGACGAACTGGCTCTCCAGGTAGATGTTCTCCATGTCGTTGACGTCGGTACCGACGTCCTCGGCGGTGATGTAACGACCGCCCAGCGAATCGACATAGCGGCCGAACGCGCGGAACAGCACCTCGGTCTTGTCGACCTTGGGGTCGCCGATGATCACGGCCTTGCCACCCCCGACATTGAGGCCGGCCAGCGCATTCTTGTAGGTCATCGTGCGGCTCAGCCGCAGCACATCGGCCAGCGCATCATCGGTGCTGGCGTAGGGGCGCATGCGCACCCCGCCCAAGGCCGGGCCCAGGGTCGTGTTGTGGATGGCGATGATCGCCCGCAGGCCGGCATCCTGGTTGTGGCAGAACACCACCTGTTCGTGGCCGGTGGTTGCGAGGGTTTCGAATAGCATGGGGTCTCCGATGGCGCGAACGGCAGGCAACTGCGGTGAACGTGCCAATGAACGGTAGGGTCCGAAAACAAAAAAAGCGACGTCGTCATGGCAGGGGGACGGGTCGCGCGGCGCCATTCTAGTCCATTCCCCCGGGGTCTGCCGTCGACGCCGGGTGCATCCGGATTAAAGAAGATGAAAGTGCGGCCGATGCTGCGACGACGGCAGGTGGCCGATGTGATGAAGGCGCAGGGCAGGCAGTGGCAGCAGGACGACAACGACAGGATGGGCGGCGGTGACCGCCGCGTGGTGGCGATCCCTGCTGCGCTGGCTGTCCCGGCTGACCGGGCAGGCCCCGGCACGCCTGGCCGCAGCCCCCCGGCAGGCCGTGGCGGCAGCAGCGGCCAGCCTGCAGGGCGATGCCTTGCCGGCCGAGGAGATCGCCGCGCACCTGCAGCGTGGCCTGCACGCGCTGGCACTGTATCCGCGCCTGGCCGGTGAGCCGACCGCGCTGGACACCAGCGGCCTGGCCGAGGCCGTGAACCGTGCGCTGCAGGACCGCGACTGGGCCACCCGGCAGCTGCCCAGACGTCCCCAGCTGCTTCCGCAGCTGATCCAGACCGTGAATGACGACGTTGCGTCGGCCCGGGTGATGGCCGCGATCATCGGCCAGGACCCGGTCCTGACCGGCAACCTGCTGCGGATCGCCAACAGCCCCGCGTACAAGGTGCACGAGCGGCCGGTGGAGAGCCTGCAGCGGGCGGTGACCCTGGTAGGCACCGAAGGTGTGCGGCAGATCATCAGCGCGGTTCTGGTGCAGCCGGTCATGCAGGTGCAGTGCGATGTCTTCCCGCAGTTCAGCTCGATCGTGTGGGAACACGCCCTGCTGGCTTCGCGCGCGGCCGCCGACCATGCGCGCACGGTCACCCTGGGCGATGCCTTCGCTGCACAGTGGCTGGGTCTGGTACAGGGGCTGGGGGCAGCACTGGTGATGCGGCAACTGCTGCAGGAAGCGCAGGCACGGGGTGAAGCAGTGGAGCCGGCACTGGCGCTGCAGTTGCTGCAGCAGTGGTCGCAGCCGCTGGCGCAACGGGTGGCGGCCGCCTGGGAACTGCCCGAACCGGTGCACCAGGCGCTGGCACCGGATGCCGACGGCCCTCTGGCCGACAGCCTGCGCCTGGCCAGCGCCGCTGCCGCCGCCAGCCTGCTGTGCCGCCACGGTCACGCCAGCCAGAGCCGCATGCTCGCGTTGCTGGAGCAGTTGCCGGCGGCGCCCCCGCATGCACTGCGCTGGATCTGGCGGCGCCTGCATGGGCGCAATGTGGAAACCCTGGACGAGGCGATGCACGGCGATGGCGAAGTGCCAACGCCCTGATCGCTACAGCTGCGATTCCAGCGGCAGCCAGCTGATCACCCGTGCGGTCCAGCGCTTGCCCAGGCGGCTGCCGGGTTCGGCCTCGACCCAGTGCGGCGGCGGCTCGCGTTCAAGCCAGCGCAGTTCGTCATCGGCGCCCAGCGCCAGCCACCAGCTGTGCGCCGGGCTGGCCAGGCGCAGGTATTCCGCGCGCAGCTGCACACCCAGAACCGCATCGTCGAACAGCACCCCCATCTCGGTGTTCAGATAGGCCGAGCGCGGGTCGAGATTGAACGAGCCGACGAAGCCGCGGCGGTCGTCGACCAGCAATGCCTTGGTATGCAGGCTGGCGCCGCTGCTGCCGAACAGGCTGCTGTCGCCGGGCTGGCCATGCGCCTTCAGTTCGTACAGCTGCACGCCGGCCTTCAGCAGCGGCACGCGGTAGCCCATGTAGCCACCGTGTACGGCGGCCACGTCGTTGGCCGCCAGCGAGTTGGTCACCACGCCGACCTGGGCGCCGCGCCCGGCCATCGCCGAAAGCCCTTCCAGCCCTTCGGCACCGGGCACGAAGTAGGGCGAGATCAACAGCGCCTTGGAGCGGGTCGACTGCAGCTGCCGGACCAGCTCGGTGACCAGCCAGGTGTCGCGCGCATCGTCGCGGTGCTTCATGGGTGGGTCGGAGACGATGCGCACCTGCGCGCTCCAGTGCAGCGGCTCCGGGCTCGGCCGCTGGCGCTGGCGTGAATCGGCCACGCGCTGCAGATAGGGCTGGGCCTTGGTTTGCAGGGCGTCGCGGTCGGACTGGCGCACCAGCTGGCGCAGCTGCGCATCGGTGTAGGTTGCCAGAGCGCCGATCGGAACGGCGGCGTCGCTGTTCCAGTAATCGTCGAAGATCTGGTTGGCCTGCTGCACCGCCGGGCCGGCTACCACCAGGTCCAGATCCTGGAAATTCACATCGCTGCGCGCGCTGAAATACTCCTCGCCGATGTTGCGGCCGCCGACGATGGCGATGCGGCCATCGGCGATCCAGCTCTTGTTGTGCATGCGATGGTTCACGCTGAAGGCGCGTTGCACCAGTTCCAGCGTGCGGGCGATGCCGCTGCGGTTGCGGAACGGGTTGTACAGGCGAAGCTCGATGTTGGGATGCGCATCAAGCGCCATCATCAGCGCGTCCTTGTCCTTGGCGTTCATGTCGTCAAGCAGGATGCGCACCCTTACCCCGCGCTCGGCGGCGTCGTACAGCGCCTTGGCCATCAGGTGGCCGATCAGGTCGTCATGCCAGATGTAGTACTGCAGGTCCAGGCTGCGGCCGGCATGTTCGGTGATCATCGCGCGGGCGGCGAACGCATCCATGCCATCGCTGAGAAAGGCCACCCCCGACTGCTGCGGGTGGGCGGCCTGCAGTGGCACCAGCTCCCGGTCGATGGGCGTCTGTGCCGGCTGCAGTGGCAGCACATGCGAGGCGCTGCCGCGTGCCTGGGGCGTCAGGTGGTCGGCCAGCAGCAGGCCGGACAGCACCAGCAGAAGCAGGGCGGTGATGATGATCGCCACGATGCGCAGCAGGCGTCGCCACAGGGGTTTGCGCAGACTCATGCCGCCGATGGTAAAGGAAAGCGCAGGGGCGTCACCCCCGTAGATCCACGCCATGCGTGGACGAAGTGCCGTGACTCAGAACCGCTCGTCGCTGCCCAGGTAGCGCCACTGGCCCACGGGCAGCGGACCCAGGGCCACCTGGCCGATGCGCAGGCGACGCACGCCCACGACCTGCAGGCCCGCGGCGGTCACCGCGTTCCTCAGCCCCTTGGCGGTCAGGCCCTTGCCCGCAAAGCGCAGGCGCTGCTCGCTCTGCCAGCTGACCTTGGGGCCGCCGGCTTCGTGCTGCAGCCGGGCCATCAGCCACGGGCCACGCTCGGGGCCGCCCTCGGCTACTTCAACCAAGTATTCCTGTTCGGTGCGGCCCAGGTTGCGCTGCAGGTGGGCCAGTGCGGCCGGGTCCTGGCTGACCACCACCAGCCCACTGTCGTCGGCCGGCAGCGATGATGCCAGTTGCAGGCCGTGGAAATGACGCTGCAGGGGGCGGATGGTGCTGGCGTCCAGTTCACTGCGGGTTTCGGTGCGGATCAGCGCGCACAACGCATCGGCAGGCACACCTGCCGGCTTGTGCAGCAGCATGCTGGCGCGCTCGGCCTTGTTGTCGTTGGCCTGCTGGTCAACCACGATGCTGGCGCTCTCATCCACCGGGCGCTGCGGCTGTTCCACCACTTCACCGTCGACGCTGACCCAGCCGCCTTCGATGTAGCGCCGCGCTTCACCGCGCGGGATGCCGAGCAGGGTGGACAGGCGCTTGTCGAGACGGGTCGGTTCCATGGCGGAAAGGTCAGGCAGGGGGCGCGCAGTGTAGCCGCAACGCCGGTTCAGCGCTGGCCACGGTTGGCCAGCTCGGTCAGGTACAGGCGGGTATCGAACTCCAGCTGCAGGTAGTCCGGCTCCATGTGCTGGCACAACTGGTAGAAGGCCTTGTTGTGGTCGGCCTCCTTCAGGTGCGCCAGCTCGTGCACCACGATCATGCGCAGGAACGCGGCCGGCGCCTGCCGGAACACGGTGGCGATACGGATCTCGCGGCTGGCCTTGAGGCGGCCGCCGTGCACGCGGGAAATGGCGGTGTGGGTGCCCAGCGCATGCTTGATGACCTCCAGCGTGTTGTCATAGCAGACCTTGTTGAGCGGCACCGATTTGCGCAGGTAGCGGTCCTTCATCTCCTGGGTGTAGTCGTACAGCTGGCGGTCGCTGCGGACCTCATGCGGGTCCGGGTAGCGCTGCTGCAGCCAAGGGCCAAGCCTGCCCTGTGCCAGCAGGTCGCTGACCTGGGCGACCAGGGGTTCGGGATAGCCGGTGAGGTACTTCAGGACAGCCATGCAGGGGCGTCGGTGCGTCGGTAGAATGGGGCATCCAGATTACACGCGGTACGCATCGACCATGGCAAAGCCCAACGCGCTGCAGGAACAATTGCTCAAGGCCGGCCTGGCCAAGAAGTCGCAGGCCAGCGCTGCGGCGCGTGAACAGGCCAAGGCCCGGCAGGGCAAGGCTGAATCGACGTCGGCCGACGTCCAGCGCGAAGCTGAACGCGCGCGGGCGGAAAAGATCGAGCGCGATCGCGCGCTGGCTGCCGAGCGCAATGCCCAGGCCAAAGTGGCTGAACAGAAGGCGCAGGCGAAGCAGATCATCAGTGCCCATGCGGTTCCCCACAAAGGGGAAGATGAGTACCGCTTCAGCGACGGCGCAGTCATCCGCACCCTGTTGATCGATACCAAGCTGCGCAAGGCGCTGGCGGTGGGCGTGCTGGTGATCGTCGCCCACGGCGAGGGCTATGCAGTGCTGCCGCGCGCGGCTGCCGAAAAGGTGCGCGAGCGTGCCCCCGAAGCCATCATCGTCGACCATGGCACGCCCGGCGCCAGCGCGGAGATATCCACCGGCAATGCCGAGGATGACGCCTACTACGCGCAGTTCCAGGTGCCCGACGACCTGGTCTGGTAAGACGCGGCTGAACCGGCGGCTACGGCCGCCGGGTACGGCCCGGCGCTGCCGTTTGTGCGCGGGTGTATCGTCCCCATATCAGGCCACACCCCTGTGGAGGACGCTCATGGCCACTGGTTGGGCGGGAGATGGCGCGGTCCAGGACCAGATCGACGCCACCGTCGACGACGCAATTGCCCGCGCGCGGCGCCAGCTGCGGCAGGGCCCGGGTCTGGAACACTGTGAGGAATGCGACGCTCCGATTCCGCTGGCGCGCCGTCAGGCCGTGCCCGGTGTACGCCTGTGCGTGGCCTGCCAGCAGGCGCACGACGAGGAAGAGCAGGCCGGCAGCGGCTACAACCGGCGCGGCAGCAAGGACAGCCAGCTGCGGTAGCGGTTGGTTCGGCAGGGCGGCGCCCTGCACCTGCAGAAGCCGAAGCAATGTCAACGTCAAAAGCGGGCATTCCGTAGGTAGGCGGGACGGTGTAGGTAGGCAGGACACGCCGTAAACCCTTCCATGGGGGCTCGATGGCGCCATCCATGGCGCCAACGGTCCTGCCTACCCACACCGTCCCGCGTCTGACAGATTCCGTGTGCTCTTGGTGGGTGCCGACCGTTGGTCGGCACGGCTGTTGGTAGGTGTCGACCTTGGTCGACACGATTTTTCTGTGAGATATCGAATGAATTCGTCCGTGTCGACCAAGGTCGACACCTACCAGAGCGGACGCCGGTCCGACAGATCGCGGGAAACTGTCGAAGGCGGGGTGGGTCCGGTTGAGGGGGTGTGAGCGGCATGGATGCCGCGACCAAGCCCCCATGGTGAAGTGACCCCCAGGAGTTGGACACCTGATCCAACCCCGAGGGTTACATGAATAGATATGAGGTTTGTTTCAAATTGCAGGTCGCCAAAGAGGCCTGCAAGACCTCCACA
>NZ_JBRRDR010000041.1:0-41623 GCF_056759755.1 Stenotrophomonas sp. STEN046 | reverse complement strand
CCCCCCCCCCCCCCCCCCCCCCCCCCCCCCCCCCCCCCCCCCCCCCCCCCCCCCGGGGGCGGCCCGCGGCCGGCGCGCGCCCCCCCCCCCCCCCCCCCCCGGCCCAACCCAGCACGTAGAAACACCGAGCCATGACCCGCTGTTGCTGTTGCTGTTGCTTCAGGCGTTGCTCGTCAGCAGTAGCGGCCGCAGGCCGCGCGGAACCTACAAATGCCGCAGTTCCTGCTTCAGCGTCGCCACGCACCGACGACTGACTTCCAGCGGCTGCTTGCCATGCCGCAGTACCGCCTGCACCTGGCCACCCGTGCCCCGTCGCAGCTCCACCAGCTCGTGCCGCGCCACCAGGCAGTTGCGATGGATGCGCACGAAGCGGCTGGCGAATTCTTCCTCCAGCGATTTCAGCGATTCCTCGATCAGGTCTTCGCCGCGTGCGTGGTGCACCACCACGTACTTTTCCTCGGCCTGCAGGTAGTGGATGTCATCCAGCGGAATCAGGCGCAGGCTGCCGCGCAACCGCGCGCACAGCATGCTGCGGGCCTGGCCGCCGGTGTGCTGCGGTTGGCCATCACGGCCGGCCAGGAAGGTGCGCGCACGCGCAATGGCAGCGGCCAGGCGTTCGGCGCGTACCGGCTTCATCAGATAGTCGATGGCCGCCGCCTCGAACGCGGACAGCGCATGTGCATCGTAGGCGGTGCAGAACACCACCGCCGGGCGCGGCTCGAAGCTGGCCAGGTGGCGCGCGGCCTCCAGTCCATCCAGGCCGGGCATGGCGATGTCCAGCAGGACCAGATCCGGCTGCAGCTCGGCGCAGGCATGCAGGGCCTGCTCGCCGTTGCCGGCCTCGGCCACCACGTCCACGCCGTCCTGCGCGGCCAGCAGGCTGCGCAGGCGCTCGCGCGCCAACGGTTCGTCATCGGCGATGACTACCCTCACGATCATTCCCTCACTGGATCGGCACCGTCACCTGGCAGGCATAGTAGCCCTCGCTCCAGCCAGCCGTCATCCGTGCGGCACGACCGAAGCGCCAGGCCAGGCGATGGCCGATGCTGTGCTGTGCATGGCCGGCGCCCTGCGCCAGGGCAAGCCCGGGCACCTGCGGGTCCGGCGCGGGATTGCGCACCCGGATCAGCAGCTCATTGCCCACGCAGGCCAGCTGCAGTTCGATGATGCCGCCTTCGGGCAGCCGCGAGATGCCGTGCAGCACCGCGTTTTCCACCAGCGGCTGCAGCACCAGGCGCGGCATCGGCAGGCCCCACGGCAGCGGCTCGTCACGCTGCCAGCGCACCTGCAGGCGCTCGCCCAGGCGCAGCGATTCAATGGACAGGTAGCGCTCGGCCAGTTCGCATTCGTCGCGCAGGGTGGAATCGCCTTCGCCTGCACCCAATGCAGCGCGGAACAGATCGGACAGGTCGAGCACGGCGCGCTCGGCCACCGCTGGATCGCGATGCAGCAGGCTGGCGATCAGGTTCATGCTGTTGAACAGGAAATGCGGGCGGATGCGCGCCTGCAGGGCGTCGGCCTGCGCACGCGCATTGGCCTGCACCTGTGCCGCCCAGCGATCGCTTACGTAGAAGTAGCGCAGCGCCAACGCGGTGATCAGCGCCGTGGTGGCGGCACTGCCCAGGGTGAACCGCCAGAAGCCGATGCCGCGTGCGAAGTTGTCACCCAGCACCGCATACAAGGCATGGATGATGCCGGCACACAGCACCGCGATCAGCGCAGCAAGGCCCACCGCGGCCAGGGCGCCAAGCGCCTGCGGCAGCGTCGACAGTGCCCGCCGCAGCAGGCACAGGCTGGCGGTGACAGCCAGCGCCAGCCACAGCGCGAAGCCGCTGGCCGATGCCAGTTCGCCCACGGTCCAGTGACGGCTGCCATCGGGTGCCAACGCCAGCACCACCACCACCAGTTCGGCCAGGCCAAACATCGCCGCCAACCGTGGCAGGCGGCACAGTTCCGGCATCCACGGGGTGGCGGTGCCTGCAGTCATGGCTCAGGCGGTGCCCAGCCGCGCCTGCAACCAGTCACCCAGTGCCTGGATCTCCTCGGCACAGACCTGGTGGGCCATCGGGTAGCTCTGCCAC
This sequence comes from Stenotrophomonas sp. STEN046, assembly GCF_056759755.1. NCBI lineage: Bacteria > Pseudomonadati > Pseudomonadota > Gammaproteobacteria > Lysobacterales > Lysobacteraceae > Stenotrophomonas > Stenotrophomonas sp. STEN046. The sequence goes on along the minus strand of NZ_JBRRDR010000041.1, from coordinate 39,542 downwards.
TGCACATCCAGGCCCAGGTTGCGCAGCACCTCGGCACTGTGTGCGGCCACGGCCTGCGGAATCACCGGGTCGCCGCTGCCGTGGGCCATGAACACCGGCACCTGCACGGCACCGTCAACGCGGGTGGCGCGCTCGGCGTCGGGCAGGTAGGTGGACAGTGCGATCAGGCCCGCCAGCGGCGCAGTACGCGCCAGTGCCGCGCTGAGGATCACCGCCCCGCCCTGCGAGAAGCCCGCCAGGAAGATCTGCTCGGCGGCGACACCGCGTTCGATCTCGCGTGCGATCAATGCATCCAGCTGTGCGACCGACTCCTGCACGCCGGCCATGTCGGCGCGCGAGCGGAAGTCCATGCCGACGATGTCGTACCAGCCGCGCATCGGTACGCCGTTGTTGATCGTGATCGGCCGCACCGGTGCGTGCGGGAAGACGAAGCGCAGCGCCGGCCAGTGCGGGCGCACCAGTTCGGGCACGATCGGCGCGAAGTCATGGCCGTCGGCGCCCAGCCCGTGCAGCCAGATCACCGACCACTGCGGCGAGGCGCCGGTCTCCTGTTCCACCGTTTGCAACATGTTGCGGCTCCTGTACGTTCGAGCCGCATTATGCCGCTGGCACGCCGCAATCAGTACATCGGCGGCTGCTCGGCCGCTTCCCGGCGCAGCTGCGCAGCACGCACCAGCACCGGCGGCGGGATGTTCTCTTCGGGGATATCGAGCAGGCCAAGGCGATGCAGGAAGGCGCCCGGCCCACGCAGCGAGGTCAGCGCCACCACCGGCACCGCCAGCACCATGCCGATCACCACCGGCGCCATCCAGGCCGCCAGCGACGGCGACACCGCCCACGCCAGCAGCCCCATGAAGGCACCAAACACGCCCAGGCCGCCGTAGCCGCGCAACAGGGCCATCCAGGAGATGCCACCGTCGTCGCGCTGCTGCGCATCCCAGCCCGAATCGCGGCCGGACAGCACCTCGGCCACGCCGCGCGACTGCACGTACATCACCACCGGTGCCATCAGCGCGGCCAGCACCGTTTCCACCAGCATCGACAGAAATGCGCGCACGGCGCCACCGCAACCGCGGCGTTCGACCGGGTCGAGCAGCATCGCAAGGTAGCCCAGCACCTTGGGCATCAGCAGTACGGCCATGGTGGCGGCGAACAGGCGCACCACCTGCTCTTCGTCCTGTGCGCGCCAATACACGCTGGGCGACAGATGCAGCAGCGCGTTGAAATCGATGCCTTCCTGGAACAGCGGAATGGCGATGCCGATCAGCATCAGCATTGCCCACATCGGGGCGGTGAAGTAGTGGCCGATGCCGATCAGCATGTGCACGCGGCTGATCCAGTGCAGGCCACGGCTGCCGACCACCTTGCCGTGCTGCAGGTTGCCCTGGCACCAGCGGCGGTCACGCACCAGCAGATCGGTCAGGGTCGGCGGGCCTTCTTCGTAGCTGCCCCCCAGGTACGGCACCATGTGCGCGGCCCAGCCACCGCGGCGCATCAGCGCCGCTTCCACGAAATCATGGCTCAGCACGTGGCCGCCGAACGGCTTGCGCCCCGGCAGTTCCGGCAGGCCGGCGTGGTCGGCGAAGGCCCGGGTGCGGATGATCGCGTTGTGCCCCCAGTAGTTGCTTTCGGCACCATGCCACCAGGCCACGCCACGGGCGATCACCGGCCCGTAGACGCGCCCGCCGAACTGCTGCATGCGCGAGAACAGGGTGCGGCCGCCAATCACCGATGGCAGGGTCTGGATCAGGCCGACGTCGGCGTTGTGCTCCATGCCGGCCACCAGGCGCACGATGCTGTCGCCGGTCATCAGGCTGTCGGCATCCAGGATCAGCATCTGCGGGTAGGCGCCACCGAAGCGGCGTACCCAGTCGGCGATGTTGCCGGCCTTGCGTGCGCTGTTGTCGCCACGCCTGCGGTAGAACAGCCGCGCCCGCCCATCGGGCACCAGCTCGCGCAGTTCGGCGAACACCTGCTCTTCGGCGCGGGCGATGTCTTCCCGCCGGGTGTCGCTGAGCACGAAGAAATCGAAGCGCTGCAGTTGCCCGGTGGCGGCCACCGACTCGTAGATCGCGCGCAGGCCGGCCAGCAGCCGCCGCGGGTCTTCGTTGTAGGTGGGCATCAGCAGCGCGGTGCGGCTGTGCACGGTGGGCAGCGGCTTGTCCGGGTCGATGCCCAGACGGTAGCCACGGTCGAACACGGCCGTCAGGAAGCCGGCCACGGCACTGGCAAAGGACAGCGCGATCCAGGCGAACAGGCCGACGAACAGCACCAGCAGGCAGGCTTCCAGCACGCTGATGCCATTGCCGGACAGCACCCGCCACATCATGCGGGTGGCCACGGCGGTCATCGCCACGGTGCCCCCCAGGATGTACAGGCGGCGCAGGCCGATCATGCGCGGCGAGGTGCGATGGCGGCGCACCTTCAGGCGGCCTTCGCGCAACGTCTGTTCCGGCATCACCAGCGGTGATTCGGCCGGTAGCAGGGCCCAGCCCGCGTCAGGACCGGTCGCAGCCGGTCCCGCGTCGGTCGGGTCCGCGTCGATGGTTTGATTCCCCATGGCCGCCTATTCCGCGCAGGCCGCAGGACCGGCCATCCGGGCCGGGCTGCATGCGCCAAGGTTCCTGGCACGCATTCCCGGCGTCCGCACTTGTCCTGTCTGCCACGGCGTCATGCCGCGCAGTCGATGTCTGTCACTACCGGAACCCACACGATCTCCAACGGGGCGGAATCGAAAAATGCGGCTCAGTCTATGGGGCTGAATGTAAGCCGGGTGCGAAGGTCTACGCCGGGAATTGTCCCCATTCAGCAATCAGCAGGCGAACCGCGTCACGGGCGTGGCGGATGTCGCTTGATCGCAGGAAGTACTGGATCGTAACAAACGAGAACGGTTATCATTCCGTTAACCAGGCAGGTCAACGCGCGCAGCGCTGCGGACCCACCCAGCTGCGCCGGACCGTCCGCGCGCCCGACGACCCAGGGAAGGGGGGGCTGCCTGCTGTCTGCGTGCGCCTGCTGCTTCCCCCGGGTCTCTCCTCTCCCTTGGAAGCCGTCATGTCCCCTCTCCGTTCCGCGCGCCTGTCGCGCACCCGCCTGGCCAGTGCCCTGGCCACCGCCTGCCTGCTGGCACTGCCCGCCCTCGCTGCCGCTGAAGCCAGCGCCGATGCCTCGACCAAGGACCTGGACACCGTGGTGGTTACCGCCTCGGGCAACCAGCAGTGGATCAAGGATGCCCCGGCCAGCATCAGCGTGATCAGCCGCGAAGACATCGAACGCCAGCCGGTGCACGACCTGGCTGCCCTGCTCAGCCGCATTCCCGGTGTTACCGGCGGGCTCAGCGCCAGCGGCGAGCAGTCCAAGATCAAGCTGCGCGGCATGCCGTCCAACTACACGCTGGTGCTGGTGGACGGCAAGCGCATGGGCAGTTCGGCCTCGACCAACTACCGCCCCGACCTGGGCCGGCAGGACCTGAACTGGATCGCCCCGGACCAGATCGAGCGCATTGAAGTGGTGCGCGGCCCGATGTCTTCGCTGTACGGCTCGGACGCGATGGGCGGTGTGATCAACATCATCACCAAGCGCATCGGCGATACCTGGAACGGCAGCGCCACCCACAGCTACACCCGCCCGCAGGATGGCAAGCGCGGTGATACCCAGCAGATCGGCGCGACGTTCTCCGGCCCGCTGGGCGAACGCTTCGGCCTGCGCATCGGCGCCAACAGCATGCGCCGCGACTCTGACCGCGACAACGGCGGGGTGTATGGCAACGCCTACGCCGGCGAGAAGGACCGCAACGTCGATGCACTGCTGAACTGGAAGCTGAGCGAGGCGCAGGAGGTTTCGCTGGAAGCCGGCCACGGCGTGCAGCAGGCCTTCATCGCCAAGGCACTGGAAAACCAGGACGAGGGCGCGTGGGGCGCCAGCGAGCTCAAGCGCAGTTCGCTGGCGTTGAACCACGATGGCAAGTGGGACTTCGGTACCTCCAAGTTGAGCGCGTACTGGACCGAGTACAAGAACGATATCGGTGCCACCGGCCGTTCCGAAGCCACCGATACCATCATCGAGGGCAGCCTGAGCACGCCGTTCACCCTGGGCGTTGACCACCAGTTCGCGGTGGGCGGCCAGTGGAAGCGCCAGGAGCTGACCAACACCGACACCATCGGCCAGGCACCGATCGACTACGCTGGCAAGCCGGTGGTCGGTTCCAGCCTGGAAGTGGATACCTGGGCCCTGTTCGTGGAGGACGAGCTGAAGCTGCACAGCACGCTGGCCCTGACCCTGGGTGCCCGCCTGGACCACCATGAGCAGTTCGGCAGCCATGTCAGTCCGCGCGCCTACCTGGTCTGGCACCCGGGCGAGCAGTGGACGATCCGTGGCGGTGTATCCAAGGGCTTCCGCGCCCCCAGCCTGACCGAGAACTCGCCCAGCGCGGCGACCCAGTCCGGCGGCCGCGGCTGCACCTCGCTGATCCCGCTGGGCTACACCCGCGGCGGCTGCTACATGGCCGGCAACCCCGACCTGGCCCCGGAAACCAGCACCAACCGCGAGATCGGCGTCAGCTTCGACAATGATCTGGTCGATGCCGGGCTGACCTACTTCCATACCGACTTCAAGAACAAGATCGAGTACGAAGCACTCGGCTTCTTCAACGGTTACTGGTGGACGCGCATGAGCAACGTGCAGCGCGCGCGCACCAGCGGCATGGAAGGCAACCTCAACTTCCGCTTCGGTGATCACTGGCGCTGGCGCACCTCGGCCACCTGGATGAAGGAGGCCAAGAACCTGACCACCGGCCGCAACCTGATCGACACACCGGAATTCTCCGGCTATTCGTCGCTGGACTGGACGCCGAACACGGTGTTTTCCAGCAGCCTGTCGGCGCAGTACACCGGCAAGCAGACCGGCATGGTCAACACCTTCCTGAAGGCATACACGCTGTATGACCTGACCGCTGCCTGGAACGTCAACGAGGTGCTGACCCTGCGCGGCGGTGTCAGCAACCTGGCCGACAAGAAGCTGTACGCCGAGGGCTCCACCGACTACTTCGTGGCCGGGCGCAGCTACTTCCTCAGCATGACCGCACGCTTCTGACGCGCACTGCGATCGCGCTGGCGACCGGCCAGCGCGATCGTGGGACCGTCGGGTTCAGTCGTTTTCCAGCACGGCCGGCGCGGCATCGCGGCTGGCCGCCTTGCGTGCACGGTCCATCGCCACCGCCAGTTGCTGGCGGGCGAGCAGTTGTTGTGCCTGCACCACTTCGGGTGTTGGCAGGAGCACCGGTCCGGGTGCGTTTTCCGGTGTAGCTGGTGTGGTCATGCAACCTCCATGGACATTCCGCCGTTGCCCGTAAAGCGCGTGGGGCGGCGGCGGACTGCGCACCCTATCCTAAAAAGAAGACGGGTGGGTGACGTGCGACGCCCGGACGCAAGCCCCTGTCCGTAGATCCGTCACATTTTTGACGGTCGGGACTGGAAGGCTGAATGCGGCACATTTATCATGTAAACGTTTTCCCACAGGGACGTCCCTACCTACATGAACGCCGTCGACCTTTCCCGTTTCAGCCCCAAGTGGCAGTTCCGCTTCAATTTCTTCCAGCAGCACGGCGCCCCCAAGGAGCCGGGTTTCAAGCAGGCCTGGAAGGCGCTGTCCTTCGGCGACCGCCTGAAGATCAACCTCAACTTCTTCGCCTTCTTCTTCGGCGCGATCTACCTGTTCATCCTGGGCATGTGGCGCAAGGCCCTGGTGGTGATCGGCATCAACATCGCGCTGGTCGTGGTCACCATGTTCCTGCCGGACATCGTCGCCCGCGCGCTGTTCATTGCCATGAACTTCCTGGTGGCCTCCAGCACCAACTACGCCTATTACCTGGAACAGGTGAAGGGCAACACCAGCTGGAACCCCTTCGAAGGCATGTTCTAAGCCTGCCTGGCTGCCGGGCATTGCCCGGCAGTACCAGCGGTTGCCCGTTGCATCGACGCCCGGCCCTGGCCGGGCGTCGTCATTTGCAGCGTGGCTCAGGCCGCGCGCAATGCCGCCGGCGCCGTTGACTCGGCCTGCAGGCGGAAACGCGACACCGCGATCGCCAGCTGCTCGGCCTGCTCTTCCATCGCCCGCGCGGCGGCCGTTGCTTCTTCCACCAGTGCCGCGTTCTGCTGGGTGGTCTCGTCCATCTGCACCACGGTCTGGTTGACCTGCTCGATGCCGGCCGACTGTTCGCGCGAGGCCGCCGAAATTTCGGCCATGATCTCGTTGACCCGGCCGACCTGGCCGACGATTTCCTGCATCGTGCGCCCGGCACCATGCACCAGCTGCGCACCGGCACCGACATGGCCGACCGACGCGTCGATCAGTTCCTTGATCTCCTTGGCCGCTGCCGCCGAGCGCTGTGCCAGCGCGCGTACTTCGCTGGCAACCACGGCAAACCCACGGCCCTGCTCGCCCGCACGCGCCGCTTCCACGGCTGCGTTCAGCGCCAGGATGTTGGTCTGGAAGGCGATGCCATCGATCACCGAGATGATCTCGGCAATACGCTGCGAGGAGGTCTCGATCTGCTCCATGGTCTGCACCACCTGGCTGACCACCTGCCCGCCCTCGCTGGCCACGCCTGCAGCCGATGCCGCCAGCTTGTTGGCCTGCAGGGCATGATCGGCGTTCTGGCGCACGGTGGAGGTGAGCTCCTCCATCGATGCGGCGGTTTCTTCCAGGTTGGCGGCCTGCTGCTCGGTGCGGCGCGACAGATCGCTGTTGCCCGAGGCGATTTCACCGGCCGCCAGGCGGATGCTGGATGCCGATTGCTGGATCTGGCCGACGATCTGGGTCAACTGCTGCACGGTGCTGTTGGCATCATCACGCATCACCGCAAACACGCCGTGGAAATCACCGTGCATGCGCGTGCTCAGGTCACCGGCGGCGATGGCCCGCAGCAGCGTCGACAGGGCCGCCAGGTTGTGATCGCTGACCTGCATCATGGTGTTGAGCGTTTCCACCATGCGGCGGAAATCATGTTCGAAGCGCTGCGCATCGCCGCGCACGGCGAAGTCACCTGCGGCGGCCGCGGCGGCCAGCTGCTGGATCTGCTCGTTGATGGCCGCCAGGTTGGTCTTGGTGGTCGCCATGGCGGCGGTGAACACGGCCTTTTCGCCCGGCAGCGCTTCCATGTCCACGCTGAGGTCACCCACCGCATAACGCTGCATGACCTCGACCAGGCGCTGGGTGACCGCCGTACTGCCGGCCACCAGCTGGTTGCTGTCGGCCACCATCCGCCCATACTCGCCCGGGAACACCGAGGCATCCATGCGGTAGCTGATCTCGCCGGCATCATGGCGCCGCGCCATCTCCGCCTGCGCCAGCATCACCGCCTGCAGCTGTCCGCGCATACCCTGCATGGCCTCCAGCAGGCGGCCCACTTCGTCGTTGCCCAGCGCGGGCATTGCCGTATCCAGCTTGCCAGCCGCCACGTCGCCGGCGATACGCACCGCCTGCGCCAACGGTCGCACCGCCAGCCGCTGCAGCAGCAGGTAAACGCCACCACTGAGCACCAGTGCGGCCACCACGCCCACCAGCAGGATGATCCACAGCAGTTCGCGGGCCTGGGCCACGATCACTGCGTGCGGCACCACCACACCCAGTGCGAAACGCTGCGGGGCATCGCCCACCTGCAACGGCACATACAGGCGCACATTGCCTGCCGCGTCGGGTTCAAAGGCTTCGAATGTCCGGTCCGCCGCGATCTGCGCCAGCATGCCGACAGTGGCCGCATCGGTGCGCGGCTTGCCGATCTCGGCGGCGTCGGCCGAGGCCAGCACCACGCCCTTGGGCGAGAGCAGCTCAACGCGCCCGGCCCCCATCGGCTTCAGCGTGGCCAGATGCTTCTGCAGCGCAGCCAGCGAGAAGTCCACGGTGAACACGCCCAGGAACGTGCCGTTTTCCACGATCGGCGTGCTCAGCGTGCTCATCAGCACCTGCTGCCCGCCGATATCGTAGGCGTAGGGCTCGCTGACCATCGGCAGCTTGTCGCGGCTGGGCTGCATGTACCAGTTGCCCGACCCGCTGGCCGTGTCGGTGTAATCGGTCATCGGCGACTGCTGCGGCTTGCCGTCCTGCCAGGCCCAGTAGCTCATGTAGCGGCCGGTGGCGTCGTGCGCTTCGGTGTCGACGAACGCGGCGTCCTTGCCGTCAAAGGCATCGGCCTCCCACATGGTGCTCTTGCCCAGCCATTCCGGATGCGCATGCAGCTGCTGGCCGATGACGTTGGCCAGGGCGGCGCGATCCGGGGCGTCGCCACGGGCGCGCTGGGCCAGCACGGTTTCCACCATCGCATCGTTGCTGGCGAAGGCGGTGCCCAGATCGGCAGCCACCTGGCGCGCTTCGGCGCGGGCTTCGCTGGCCATGGTCTGCCGCGAGGATGACACCAGCGCCGAACTGGCCTGGTGGTAGATCAGGAACGCAGTGGCACCAAAGCACAGCAAGGCGATCAGTGCGGTGCCCAGCATCAGCTTATGGGCGATGCTGCCGGGGCGGCGGGCAGCGACGGAACGGGAAGAAGACATGGCAGGATCCGCAGGCAGTTCAGGTCGACCGGCGCCACGACGGCACCGCGCAGATGCGCGATCCGTCGCGCGGGCCGCCTGTCCCACCGGTTCGGAAGCCGGCACGGAAAAGGCGCGCACCGGGTTAGCGGCCGCTGCCGGACGAGGTTGAGGCGCGGAACCCGCACAAAACTGAACCGGCTCAGCTGCCGATCACTCCGTATCGGGCACCACGGCACGCTCGAACACACGCTCACCGATCCACGGCGTACGCGGCAGCACTTCGATGCTGCCGGCCGCGTACTGCTGCAGCACGCCTTCCGGGCCGAAGCGCGGTTGCCAGCCCAGCGTCTGCCGCATCCGGCTGCTGTCGTAGACCCGATCGATGCTGAGCGGCAGCGGCCAGCCGCGGCGTTCGAACTCGGCCAGCAGCTGCGGCGCACGCCGGGCCAGCACCTGGCGTGGGTCGGCGGCCAGCTGCAGGCAGTCGCTGCGCTGGAACGGCGTCGGTGCGCAGGCGATGAAGCGCTGGAACGCCGGGCCGACGTCGTCCACCAGCGCGGCGTGCGCGCTGGCCACGTCGCGTGCGTCGATGCCCCGGTGCAGGCGGAACATGGCCATCCGCTCCGGCGCTTCGGGAAAGCAGCGCGCCATGCGCAGCACGCGCACCTGGAACGCATCGCAGGCAGCGCCCTCGGCCAGCGCTTCGGCCTGCAGCTTGGTGCGGTGATAGATGGTGCGCGGCAGCGGCTCGGTGTCCTCGTCGATCCAGCGGCAGCCACCCGATACCACGGCGTGGCCATACAGCGCGGTGGTACTGGTCAGCACGAAACGCTTCACGCCGGCCTCGCGTGCCAGCTGCAGCAGGTTCGCAGTGGCATCCACGTTGATCTGCTGGAACACCGCGTCGGGTACCAGGTCCACGTGCGGCGCATGCAGCGCAGCGGTGTGGATCACCGCATCCACACCCTGTACCGCGCGCTGCAGCGCCTGGCGGTTGGTCACATCGGCAATGATGCGGGTGGTGGCGAACGGGCTGCGGTCCAGGCCCAGCACTTCATGATCGGCCGCCAGCGCGCCGAAGATGGCACGGCCGATCCGCCCGGAACTTCCGGTCAACAGAATCTTCATTGAATCCATTCACTCGACAACGCCCGGGAGCTACCGGGATGCTTCGATTCTAGGCATGCAACGTGGCGACGGCGATAGGAATCGGCCGCAATCCCGGGTTCAACGTGACGGACGTGGCGTTGCCAACAACTGGCGGGCGACGAACAACGGATCATCGCCTCCCGCCACATCCGGAATGACACCACTGCGTTCCCAGTTGCCTCCGGTGGTCAGGTTCAGCGGCCGCCGATCAGGAATGCTGATCTGATAGCCGCCCGGCAGTGGCACCGGATCGCCGAACATGTGGGCTGCACCGCCGCTGCGGCTGCCTACCACGCGGGCGCGACCGAGCGCCTGCAGCGAATAGGCGACGAACTCCGCAGCCGAACCGGTGCGGCGGTCCACCAGTACCACCAGCGGCTGCGTGTAGGCCGGCAGGCCCGGGGGAGGCAGCAGCACCGGCGTGCGCGTACCGCGCTGCTCGAGTTGCTGCACCGAGGTGATCCTGGGGTCCAGGAAGGCGCGCACCAGCAGATCCGCGCTGCCATCATCGCCGCCGCCGTTCTGGCGCAGGTCCAGCACCAGCCCCGCCGTGTCATCGAGCAGGGTGAACGCTGCCGCCAGCTTCTGCCGTGTCAGCTGCAACGGATAGAAGGTGCTCAGGCGCAGGTAACCGATGTTGCCCTCCAGCACCCGCACCTCGCGCACGCCGGCGCCGTTGCTGCGCGCATCATTGCGCCAGGCCATCAACCAGTCTTCCTGTCCGGCGGACGCCTCCACGTGCTCGACGTGGAAGTGGCCATCGAACACCCCCAGGTCCTGGTTGAGGCGCGCGGCGAAGGCCGAAGGCGTGCTGCAGCTGTCGGCATAGCGCCGTTGCTGTGACCAGGACTGCACCGCATCGGCGATGCGCGCGCCCTCAGCCACATCCAGGTACTGCGTGCGAACGGCCTCTGCAGCCGCCTGCAGTACCGGCTGCTGCGCCGGGCATGCCGCCGCCAGCACTGCCCCCCATAGCCAGGAAACCGCCATGACTGCCCTCGTCTTGTAGATATATAAGCACTTATATATCATCGCCCGCATGGATCTCCAACATGCGACCCTCGGCACCCTGCTGCGCGCCCTGCTCGACCAGCTCGATCCCGCCGTCGAACAGGCCTATCGCGGTCTGCAACTGGACTACCGGCCGCGTTATACCCCGGTGCTGCGCACGTTGATGGCGCAGGGGCCCTGCCGGATCAAGGATCTGGCCGAGGCCTGTGGCTTGAGCCATTCCGCACTGAGCCAGACCGTGGCGACGATGGTGCGCGAGGGCTGGCTGCTGGCTGGCAGCGGCGAGGATGGCCGCGAGCGGATCCTGCAATTGAGTGAGCGTGCCGAGCAGGCGTTGCCGGCGCTGCAGGCGCAGTGGCAGGCGACGGCGGCGGCCGCACGGAGTCTCGACGCCGACCTGGGGCAGCCGTTGGCACCGGTGCTGAGGCAAGCGCTGCAGGCACTGCAGCAACGCCCGTTCGCGCAGCGCCTGCAGCAGGCGCGCGGCGGCTGAGGGGGACGCAACGATCAGCCGTCGCTGCGGGCCGACACCAGACGCAGGAAAGCGTCGTGCTGGTAGCGGCTCATCCGCAGCTGCTGGCCATTGTCCAGGGTCAGCACGTGGTGGCCATTGAACCAGGGATGCAGGGTCTTGACCCGTGCGATGTTGACGATCGCCGAGCGGTGCACGCGTGCAAAGTGACGCGGGTCAAGTCGCTCGGCCAGGCTGTTCATGGTTTCCCGCAGTTCGTGCACCCGATCGGCCAGGTGCAGCAGCACGGTGTTGCGGTTGGCGCGCACCCAGAGGATGTCCTCCACCGGCAGCAGCAGCACCGCTTCACCGTCGCGCACGGCGATCCGCTGCAGGTAGTCTTCGCGCTTGCGCAGCACATCCAGTGCTTGCAGAAGACGGCTGTTGTCGGCCGCTCCGGCGGCCTGTGCCAGCCGCGTCTTGGCCCGCTGCAGGGTGGCCGCAAAGCGCTCGCGACTGAACGGCTTGACCAGGTAATCCACCGCATTCGATTCGAAGGCACGCACCGCATAGTGCTCGTAGGCCGTAACGAATACCGTGGCCGGCATGCGGGCCGCGCCGATGGTGGCCAGTACATCCAGACCGGTGATACCGGGCATCTGCACATCCAGAAAAACCAGGTCCGGTGACTGCGCGCGTATCGCCGCCACCGCCGACACACCGTCGCCACATTCGGCCACGCTGTCGATGTCAGGATCACCCTGCAACAGGCGCAGCACCGCGCGGCGCGCGATCGGCTCGTCGTCCACCACCAGCACGCTGAGCTTCATGGCATGCCGCCGTGCGCGACGAATTCGGGTGCCTCATCGGCATCCTCCAGCGCGCGGAACGGCAGCCGCACCCGGCAGGCCACGCCCTGCGGCCACAGCAGTTCCAGCCGGACTTCGGCCGCGTCTCCATACAGCTCGCGCAGGCGCAGGCGGGTATTGGACAGGCCGATGCCGTGACCACCGGATGCACCGGGCTGCTGCAACGTACTGTTGTGGTTGCGCACCTCGATACACAGCACATCACCGTCGCGCCGCGCTTCGATCTCCAGAATGTCCTGCCCGACGTTGCGGCCGATGCCGTGACGCAATGCGTTCTCCACCAGCGGCTGCAGGATCAGGCTCGGCACGGCACCATCCAGCAGTTCCGGCGCCACGTAGATGCGGCTCTGCAGGCGATCCTTGAAGCGCGTGCGCTGGATACCCAGGTACAGCTCGATCAGGTCCAGCTCCTGGCGCAGGGTGATTTCCTGGCCGTCGTAGTCCTCAAGGAAGGCGCGCAGCAGTTCGCTCAGGCGTAGCAGCATGTCTTCGGCGCCGGCTTTGTCCTCATCCAGCAGGGTGACGATGGCGTGCAGCGTGTTGAACAGGAAATGCGGCTGCAACTGCGATTTCAGCGCCAGCAGCCGCGACTGCGCCAGCTCGGTTGCCAGACGGCCCGCTTCCACCTCGCGCCGGGTCTTTTCCTGCTGGAAGTGCAGCGCCTGCTGGATCGCAAACAGCGCCCAGTAGGTCAGCAGGCCGATGGCGAAATGCTGGGCGATGAAGTACCAAAACTGTTCACCGAAGCCGCTCGGTTCGAACACGGTGGAAACCATTGCGCCCAGCACCATTGCCAGCAGGGTGACGGCGAAACTTGCAAGCAGCTGCATGCCCAGCCCCCCCAGCCTGCGCTGCGGCTGCAGTGGATAGCGCTCGCCCAGACGGAACACCAGCGGTGCCAGTGCGGCCCAGGTGAACCACTGGATCAATGCCCAGCGCAGGTAGTCCTCGAAGGGAAAACTGGCACCCGTCAGGCTGTGGGTCAGCACCCGTTGCAGGGTGAAGGCCACGGCCACCGCCAGCCACAGCAGCAGATAACGGAACACATCGATATGGGTGCTGCCAAGGCGGATCTTCATCGGAGCATCCGAAGCGCCCGGACCGGGCCTGCGCCATCTTAGGCAGAGGCCGGCGACGAGAGAAGCACGGCGTAGGCGCAGTGCGATTGGTCCCGCCGCCACGACGATTGGTCCCGGATCGGTTGCCGGCCAGGAGCCGTCACGCACAGATGGCGTGTCCCCAACACAAGGCCCGACCATGCATCCGCTCACCCGAATGGCGACTGCCGCCCTGCTCTGCCTTGCCCCCACCACACAGGCCGCGCCGCTGCATTACCTCACCCTGATCAACCGTGCGCACGCCGCGGCTTCCACAGTGGAGGTCGCAGAGCACGGTAGCGAGGACTTCCATGCACTGGTGCTGGCGGGGCCCATCGAGGGTGGCGGCGGCCAGGCCACGGTCGCCCTGCGCGAAACCGGCTGCCGCCTTGATCTACGATTCCAGTTCAGTGATGGACGGCGTGCGCGGTATAGCGACACCAATGTATGTCGCGGCGATGCACTGGTGATTGCACCATTGCCTGCCCGGTAATCCAGCGTCAAGCGCGCGCGCAGGCCGGGTGATTGGCTGCCGTCGATTGTCGACCCGGCGTTAGCGGGGCGCGTGCAGCATGGACCCGTCGTCGTCGTCGACGGCGAGGCACATTCCTGCAGACGGAGATCCGACATGGCCAACCCACGCCCAGACAGCCGCCGCCGCGGCTTTGCCGCGATGGACGAAGACAGGCAGCGCGAGATAGCGGCCAAGGGCGGGCGCGCCGCGCACGCTTCGGGCAATGCCCACGAGTTCAGTTCCGCCGAAGCACGGCTGGCAGGTCGCAAGGGCGGCGAGGCCATCAGCAGGGATCGACAGCATATGGCCACGATCGGTCGTGAAGGTGGACACGCGCGCCACGCCAATGCTCAACAACAGCAACAGCAACAGCAACAGCAACAGCCTGCCGCAGTGCCGCGCGGGCGCGGGCAGCAACACTGAGTTGCAGCACGACTCAGCGCGCCTGCTGGCGATGCAGTGCCAGCGCGGTAAGCTTTGCCAAGCCGCCGGCAACCGCCACGCGTGGGGGCTAGGCGTGGGCGAGGATATTGAGCAGGCGTCCAAAGGGATCGCGTACGAAGAAGCGTCGCACGCCCCATGGTTCATCGACCGGGCCATACTCCAGCGCGATGCCGGCCCGCTGCAGACGCGCCAGTACCTCATCCAGGTTGTCCACCTCGATCGAGAGGTCCGGCACCGGCGTGCCGGAGCCGCCTTGGCTGGCGATGCTGAGCTGCGCCAGCGCCGTGCCTGCGCCGCCGTAGGTCACGATCCAGCCGTGGTCCATCACGATCTCCATGCCAAGGACCCCGGCGTAGAACGCGGCCGCCTTTGCAGGGTCGGTACTGGCGATATTGGCAACAATGCGTTTGACGGCCATGCGGACTCCAGGCGATCAAGGCTGCTGTCGGGCAGCCTCAGGGCAAGGGAAGCATCTCGACGCGACGGGACGGTGTCTGCCGTACCTGCTCGATGAGCCGGCGTACCACCGGCGACGTCTCCTGTTTACGGTACAGCGCAGCGAGGGTCGAGGCGATGATCGGCCCGGCGATCGGCAGATAGACCACGCCCGGCAGGATCAGTGTCTGCTGCAGCACCGAAGGCACGATCGCCACCACGTCATCGCCCACCGAAACCTGCGCGAGCACGGCAGCAAGAGAGCCGGGACGGAAGCGGACGTCAGGTACGAATTCGCCCCGGCGGGCGACTTCCAATGCTCCGGCAGGCTGCTCGGGCATGACGAACGCCGCCTTCGCCAGCTGTGCCGGTTGCACCGGCAACGCCGCACGGGCCAGTGGATGCAACGCCGGCAGCGCCACGCAGAACGGGTCTTCAACCAGGATGTGCGAGCCCAGCGCATCGGGAACCTGCATCGGCAGCCGGCAGAACGCAACATCCACGCGCCCCTCCAGCAACAGCTCCGGCAGGTCGGTCATCGGCCATTCGCCAACCTGCAGATCGACATCGGGCCAGGCACTGCGGAACCGCTGCAGCTGCTCCTGCAATGCACCGGCATAGACCGCCGAGCCCACGTACCCGATCTCGATCCTGCCGATCTCACCGCGCCCGGCGCGCCGTCCCACTGCTTCGGCCTGGTCGAACTGGCGCAGCACGCTGCGCGCTTCGGCCAGGAAAATCGAACCGGCCGAGGTCAACGTCACTTCACGCCGGCTGCGATCGAACAATGGCGTGCCCAGGCGCCGCTCGATGTCCTGGATCTGCACGCTCAACGTCGGCGTGGCGATCCCCAGGCGCAGCGCGGCACGTCCGAAATGCAGCTCCTCGGCCAGCGTCACGTAGTACTGCAGGTGTCGACGGTCCATGCACGCCCCTTCGTTAGCTTCAACCTAACGTACTGAAAAAACACCGGCAATGAAACAAACACGACGAGTTGCTTGAATGAGTGCCCCTCCCTCACCCGAGCCGCCGGTGCCCGCCTCTCCCTCCCGCCGCCGTACCCCGCCCAACTGGATCCTGATCATCGCCTCGCTGGGCTGCACGATGACGGTGCTGGAAACCAATGCCGTGGCCGTTGCATTGCCCTCCATTGCACGCGATCTGCACGCTGACTTTGCCGACATTGAATGGGTCATCAGCTGTTACATCCTGTCCTTCACCTCGCTGCTTCTGCCTGCCGGTGCCGTGGCCGATCGTCACGGCCGGCGGCGCGTGCTGCTGGTGGGCATCGCACTGTTCGCCATCGCATCGCTGACCTGCGCGCTGGCGCCCACGGCCAGCGCCCTGTATGTCGCCCGGGCCTTCCAGGGCATCGGTGCGGCCTTCCTGCTGGCACCGTCGCTGTCGATCATCGGCCACGCATTCCACGAAGGCCAGGAGCGGGACAACGCGTGGGCCTTCTGGGGAACGGCCATGGGCATGATGATGGTGCTCTCGCCGCTGATCGGAGGCCTGCTGTCCTCACTGTGGGGATGGCGCTCGGTGTTCATCGCGATCCTGCCGTTCCTCGCCTTCCTGGCCTACGGGGCGATCCGCTGGGTGCCAGATTCCGCAGACAGTGTCGTCCGTCCGCTGGATCCACCCGGCATCATCACTTTCAGCCTGGCGATCTTCGGCGTTGTGTTCTTCCTCGTGGAAGGCCTCGCCGAAGGATGGGGTTCGGCGGTGGCACTGGCCGGGCTCGGCCTGGGCATCGCGATGGGCGTGCTGTTTGCCTGCATTGAACTGAAGCGCCAGCATCCGATGGTCGACCTTCGCCTGCTGGCCAGTCCACGCTTTGTCGGCGCACTCATCGCCATGACCGGCTACGCGGTCAGCGCACAGGTGATGGCCTCGATGCTGCCGCAGTACCTGCAGAACGGCGTCGGCCTGAGCGCCTTGGCCACGGGCGCCGGCATGCTGCCCTTCGCTGCTGCCATGCTGCTGTTCCCCCGGGTCGGCAGGCGCCTGGGCCGCCACTTCAGCAGCGGGAACGTGCTGGCCATCGGCCTGTGCATCACCGCCGTCGGCAATGCGCTGGCCGGTTTCGGTGCCTGGCACAACAGGCCAGGGGTGGCGCTGCTGGCGATGGTCATCATCGGCGCGGGAGGAGGCATCCTCAACGGCGAGACATCCAAGGCCATCATCGGATCGGCGCCGCGCGACCGTGCGGGGATGGCCTCAGGCATCAGTGCGACAACCCGCTTCGTGGGCATCCTGCTCGGATTCACCCTGCTCTCCGGCGCGTTGACCGTCGGCATCCGCGCCGGCCTGTCGGCGCAGATGCCCGGTGCAGACGTGATGCGTCTGGCCGATGGTATTGCTACCGGCGCGTTGAACCATGGAACCCCGGCTGCACTGGCGCGGATGATCTACAGCCAGGGTTTTGCCGCATCACTGTGGATGGCGGCCGCGGCAGCGACGCTGGCGAGCTTCACTGTTGCCGTGCTCAGCCGACGTGCACCGCTACTACGTCAGGCCCACGCAGGTGACCGCAAATAGACAGTCGGACGCAGAAACGCCCGGGGCAGCTCAAGGCTGCCCCGGGCGCGGCGATGTGGGGGAATCGCCAGATGCGATCAGGCAGCCTTCATCGCATGCTTGCGAGCGCGCATCACGTTGTGGCATTCCTGCACTTCCGGCAGCCACTGGGTCACTTCCTGGCGAACGGCCGGCGGCAGGTCGTTGTCGTTCAAAACGTCCTTGAAGGCGGCCAGCAGGCGATCCTCGGACTCCTCCAGCTCGGCCACGTAGCCGTAGTTGGTATCACCGAAGGCAGCGCGTACCTTGCCGTAGAACTGCTGCATGGAACCGACCATGGTGCCGTGCTCGGCCGGCTTGCCGCCGGTGGCCGCCACCGACGTACTGAGCGAGGACACGATGCGTGCCTTCACCCCGGCAATGCGGGTGAACAGCGCCGAGAGCTCGACATCCTTCACCTTGGTCGCGGCTTCTTCGTAGAACGACTTGCCGTCGCGGGCGATTTCGATCAGATCGTTGAGGCGGTGTTCGATGGTGGACTGGGTGCTCATGGATAGTCTCCTCAGTGGGAAAGGGACAACAGTGATATCCGTTGTCTGCGAACCCAGACTGACCAACCCGGTGTGGTTCGCGGGTGAGCACCGATTGATGCCGCACTCATGCAACCCAACGACACCCTACCCGCTCACACCGGGCAGGCAATCTCTTCACTGCACGTGAATCCCGCGGCCGTCGCGCGGCCTTGTGGCAACGCTCAATCCACCGCTACCCGCACGACATGGCTGATGCCACGATGGAACATCTTCGCGTAGGGGCACACACGCTCGGTAGTGCGCACCAGTTCGGCCGCACGTATCCGGTCCATGCCGGGCAGGCACACCACGATCTCGGCCGACAGCAGATAAAAACCGTCCACCGGATCGCGTGCGAACGTAACGGCCACTTCGATGCTGGGATCGACAAGTACCAGCCCAGCGCGTGCGGCCACCAGCACCATCGCGCCATGGAAGCAGCCTGCGTAGCCTGCCGCCAGCAGCTGTTCGGGGTTGGTGCCACCACCGGCGCCGCCCAGTTCGTTGGGCAACCGCAGATCCACTGCCAGCGCACCGTCATCGGATCGCACCACACCGGACGCACGCCCATGCTGCGCCTGCCCGCCACTGACGCGCACCCGACCGGTGTACAGCGGCCGCGCCTGATCGCCGTGGTACTTGTCCAGCACGCTGGGCGGCGGGGGCTGCAGCCCGGTCATCGCAGACACCTGCAGGAAGCAGGGGGCATCGGAGGTGCCGCTGCCATCGATCAGGCCGACTGGCCCTGACGCAGTCCCGACTGCTGCAGCCAGCGCTCGAACCCCACCGTGCCCAGCCATGCCTGCCCTGCCGGCACCAGGGTGTCCTGCTGCAGCTGCGCACCGAAGTAGCCTGCCTGCGCATCGCCGATCACCTCGCGCGCGTCGCCGGTTTCCTGCAGGAAGCGCTGCGCCAGTACGGCCATCGATTCACGTTCCGGGCCGGCAATTTCCACCACGCCATTGGCCGGTGCCTGCAGCGCGATGCGGGCAACCGCGTCGGCCACATCCTCGGCGGCGATCGGTTGTACTGCTGCGGTCGGCAGATGCAGTGTCTGCCCGTCGCCTGCCGACTGGATGATGCCCGGCAGGAACTCGAAGAACTGCGTGGAGTGGATGATCGTGTAAGCCAGGCCGGAATCACGGATCAAGCGCTCCTGTGCGATCTTGCCGCGGAAGTAGCCGCTGGCGGCCAGCTTGTCGGTGCCTACCACCGACAGCGCGACGTGATGGCGCACGCCGGCCTGTGCGGCGGCGGCCAGGATGTTGTGGCCGGCAACCATGAAGAACGACAACACGGCCGCGTCTTCGAACGAAGGTGAGTTGGCCAGGTCCACCACCACCTCGGTGCCGGCCATCGCCGCAGACAGCCCCTCGCCACTGAGCACATCGATGCCGGTCGACGGCGCAGCGACGACAATCTCATGGCCTGCCGCCCGCAGCCGGTCAACCACCTTGCTGCCGATGCGGCCGGTGCCGCCAATCACAAGGATCTTCATGACATGTCTCCTGAAACGTGGAAGGAAGGGCAATGGCCGCATCCTAGGCAGGGGCTGTCGGCCGCAGTAGATCCGCAGCGGTACGCGCACTGTTGCCGCAACGGCACCAATGCGCTCAGGCCCATGCCAGCGCCACGTTCTGCTGCGCGGCCTGCTGCCGGGCTTCCCAGTGCGAGAACACGTCCAGATCAAGTGCCCGCACGCGCTGGGTGCTGAAATCGATGAAGGCGCGGATCCGCTTGGGCAACTGGCGCCGGCTGAGATAGCACAGGTAGTGGCCCCGATCATGCGGCGCATGGTGGTCCAGGCAGGTCAGTACCGTGCCGGCGCGCAACGCCCCGCTCACCTGGTAGCTGGGCAACTGGGCGATGCCCATGCCGTCGATCACCGCCTGCAGCACCAGGTCGGCGTCGTTGAACACCACGCCTGCCGGCGGCTGCGCACTCGCTTCTTCCCCATCCACGCGGAAATCCCAGCGCTGCAGGCGGCCGCCGGGCAGGCGTTGGCCGATGCAGGCATGCGCGGACAGCGCCTCGACGGTCTGCGGCCGGCCATGCAGCTGCAGATACCCCGGCGATGCGCAGCAGACCAGCTGCATCGGCACCAGTTGCTTGGCGATCACCTGGCTGTCTTCCAGCACGCCATCGCGGAAGGCCACATCGATACGATCAGCGGCGAGGTCCGGCGCCTGCTCGTCCAGCAGCAGCTCCACCGATACCTGCGGATATTCAGCGCGGAACGACGACAGCAAGGGTGCGATCACACGCCGGCCGAAGCCATGCGTGGCGCTGATCCGCAGGTGCCCGCGCGGTGGCCCCTCGCGCAGATCACGCATCTCATCCAGCGCCTGCAGAATGCGGGTGACGCCCGGGCTGCACCCCTCCAGGAACAACTCGCCCTCGCTTGTAAGCGTGGTGGAGCGCGTGGTGCGCAGGAACAAGCGCACGCCCAGCTGGCCCTCCAGCTTCTGCACACTGCGGCTGACGGCCGAGCGGCCGATGCCAAGTCGATCACCGGCGCGTGCAAAGCTGCCTTCAGCGGCCACGGCGATGAACGCCAGCACGCCGGCATAGCTGGAGGAAAAGGATGCATTGAGTGAATCGCGCCCGTCGCGAGCCAGGCAGGACGGCGGCAGGGCATTCATGGTGTTCCAGACTCCAGAGGGTCGCTTCGCGCGAGCAGGTGGGCGCGCGCCATTTCCAGGCGCTGCCGGCAGGCCGGCAGGTCCAGTCCCAGCAGCGGCACGATGTCGTCCAGTCCGGCCCCCAGCACGTCGTGCAGCAACAGCACCGCCCGCGCATCCGCTGGCAGTTCACGCAGCGCGGCAAGAAAGGCCTGCCAGACCCGCTCACTGGCGGCACAGGGTGCATTGCGCGGGTTGGATGAGGTGTCCATGCCCGGCAGACGGCCGAGCGTCGGCGCCTGTGACAGGCCATTGGTGTTTTTCGCGCAACACCGTGCGGCCCCGCCCTCGCCTACCGGCCTGCACGGGGCGGACGTAGCCTCGCTGCGTCCCTCAACCACCTTCGGAAACCCCATCATGAGCCAACGTCTGGATTACGCCGCACAGTCACCCGAGCTGTTCCGGAAGCTCGGTACGTTCTCCCACGCCGTGCACAACAGCGCGATCGAAGCGTCAATCATCCATCTGGTCAACATCCGTGCCTCGCAGCTGAATGGCTGTGGCTTCTGCCTGGACATGCACGTAAAGCAGGCCGCGATCAGTGGCGAGCGTGCGTTGCGCCTGCACCACCTTGCCGCGTGGCGTGAGTCCAACCTGTTCAGCCCACGCGAGCGTGCCTGCCTGGCATGGACCGACGTACTGACCCAGCTGCCCGCACAGGGTGTTCCCGATGACCTCTACGAACGCGTGCGGGGACAGCTGTCCGAACAGGAAATCGTCGACCTGACCTATGCGGTGATGGCCATCAATGCATGGAACCGCGCCAACGTGGCCTTCCGTACGATCCCCGGCACCCAGGACAAGGCATTCGGCCTGGACAAGGCCGGCCTGTCCTGAGCATCCGCCACGTGCTTCACTACTGGAGACCTGCCATGCGTTCCCTCTGCTCCCTGGTTCTGGTCGCGCTGATGCCATTGGTCAGCAGTGCCGCCACACCCCCTGCCAACGCGCCTGAACCCATCGTGCGCGACGTCATGCGCCGGCCGCTGCCGGAACAACCCGGCAAGGAGGCACTGATCCTGACCGTACAGTACCCGCCGGGCGGCGCCGACCCGGTACACCGTCACGATGCGCATGGCTTTGTCTATGTGCTGGAAGGCCACATCGTGATGGGCGTGGCTGGCGGGCCGGAGGTTAACCTCGGCCCCGGTGAAGCCTTCCACGAAGGCCCCGAGGACCTGCATACGGTGGGTCGCAACGCCAGCCAGACCGAGCCGGCGAAATTCGTGGTGTTCCTGATCAAGGACATCGGCAAGCCCGCCGTGCTGCCCCCGCACTGATCGCCCACGGCAGCGATGCAGGCCACACGGCAGGTTCCCCGGTGTCACAATCGGGGAACCTGTCCCGTCTCTGCTGGCATGGACGATCCCACCGCACTGTTCACCCAACTCCGTCCGCGCCTGTTCGGCGTGGCCTACCGCATGCTCGGTTCCTCGCACGAGGCCGAGGATGTCGTGCAGGACGTGTGGCTGCGCTGGCATGGCACCGACCAGCAGCAGATCGAGAACCCCGAGGCCTGGCTGGTCGCGGCAACCACCCGGCGCGCCATCGATGGGTTGCGCCTGGCGCGGCGCACGCGCGAGCACTATGTCGGCATGTGGCTGCCCGAACCGTTGCTCACCGATGACACCGCCACGCCGGAATACCTGCTGGAAAGCGCCAGCGATCTGTCGGTCGCCTTTCTCAACGTGCTGGAGCGCCTGGCGCCCGACGCGCGCGCCGCGTTCCTGCTGCACGATGTGTTCGACCAGGACTACGACGTCGTTGCACGCACACTGGGCAAGAGCGAGGCCGCGTGCCGCCAGATCGTGCACCGGGCACGCCTGCAGTTGCGGCAGGAACGCCCGCGCTACAACGTGCCGCAGGACGTTCACCAGAAACTGATGCGACGCTTTGCCGAAGCCATCTCAAACGGTGATTTCAGAACCATGAAGACGCTGATGGCCGAGTCGGCGGTGCTGATCGGCGACGGCGGCGGCATCGTCACCAGCTTCCCGAAACCGATGGTGGGCGGTGCCCGCATCGCACAGCTGCTGTATGCCCCGAATCTACGCCGCCGGGACCAGCTGCGCATGGTGCCGACCATGATCAACGGCCGGTTGGGACTGCTGCGCTACTTCGATGGCGTGCTTGAAGCAGCGATGGCACTGGACACCAATGGCGAACAGATCATCGAGATCCTGGTGCAGCGCAATCCGCACAAGCTGCAGGGCCTGGCGCAGCAGGCCCGTATCCAGTAGCTCCACACCCTGCGTGGGTGCGGTCAACCTCACTGCTGCAGGAACGCCAGCAGGTCCTGGTTGACCTTGTCCTTGTGGGTCTCGGTCAGGCCATGCGGTGCACCCGGGTACACGATCAATCGGGCGCCCTTGATCAGCTTGGCGGACATCCGCCCGGCAACATCAATGGGCACGATCTGATCATCGTCGCCGTGGATCACCAGCGTCGGCACATCGAACTTCTTCAGGTCATCGCGGAAATCGGTAGCCGAGAACGCGGCGATCGAGTCATAGGTGTTCTTCTGCCCACCCAGCATGCCCTGCGCCCACCACGCGTCAACCATGGCCTGGTTGAGCTTCGCGCCGGGGCGGTTGAAGCCATAGAACGGGCCCGACGGAATGTCCTTGTACAGCTGCGAACGATTCTCCAGCTGTGCCTTGCGCAGGCCATCGAACACCGCGATCGGCACGCCACCGGGGTTGTCGGCGGTCTTCAGCATGAACGGCGGCACTGAGCTGATCAGCACGGCCTTCTTCACCCGGCCGGTACCATGGCGGCCGATGTAGCGCGCCACTTCACCGCCGCCGGTGGAGAAGCCCACCAGGGTCACTTCATGCAGGTCCAGCGTGTTGATCACCGTCGCCAGGTCGTCGGCGTAGTGGTCCATGTCGTTGCCTTCCCACGGCTGGCTTGAGCGGCCATGGCCCCGACGGTCGTGCGCGATCACGCGGTAACCGTGGTCGGCCAGGAACATCATCTGCGATTCCCAGCTGTCCGAATCCAGTGGCCAGCCATGGCTGAAGGTCACCACCGGTCCATTCTTCGGGCCCCAGTCCTTGTAGTACAGCTGCACGCCATCGGCGGTGGTGATCGTGCTGGCGGTGCGCGCGATGGCCGCATGCGGGGCCGGGTGCGCCGTCTCGGCGGCCTGGACAGGCAGGCCTGCCTGCACCGACAACGCCAGGACAGTGGCAGCGAGCGTACGGGTAACGGTATTCATGGGGGAAGCTCCTGAGCAGAGGTGGATGGTTTCGACAGGGGCTACTGTGCGCCCCTGGCGAAGACCCCTGGTGACGTCAAATCCTGAAAACTTGATCAGAAATCCCAGAACGCAGGCACCCAGCGGTAGGCGTCACCCTCGCGCGATACCCGGCCCACCGAGGGGAACGGCAGATGGGTGGCCACCAGCATTTCGCCGGTACCGGCCAGCTCGTCCAGCAGCTTGATGCGCACGCGCGCCGACTCTTCCGGGTCGTGCTCGAAGCCGTTGTGCCAGTTCGGCTGATCAAAGCCCACCGCGAACACCGCATCACCGGCGAAGGTCAGCGCCTGGTCGCCGGAGGCTACCCGCACCACGCAGTGGCCCGGTGTGTGGCCGCCGGTGCGACGTGCGGTCACGCCCGGCGCGATCTGCTGTTCGTCCTCGAAGGTCTGCATCATGCCGCCGTACTCGGCCCAGAAGTGCTTGGCGGTCGCCCGCAGCGCATCCGGGAAGCCCTGCGGCATGTTGGTGCGGCTGAAGTCCGGCGATTTCCAGAACGCCACCTCCGATGCGGCCACATGGATCTTCAGGTCCGGGCGCAGCTGTGCCTTCACGCCCTCCACCAGCAGGCCGCCGATGTGATCCATGTGCATGTGGGTGATCACCACGTCGGTGATCTCGCCCAGGTCGATGCCGGCCGCACCCAGCCGACGGATCAACTGCCCGGCGCGCGGCAACTGCAGGTCGGGGTCCATCCCCAGCCCGGCGTCGATCAGGATGGTGCGATCACCGCTGTGCACCACCATCACGTTCAACGCCCAATCAAACGCATCCTGCGGCAGGTACATCTCTTCAAACCACTCGGCGCGGTCGGACGCCGGTACGTTGTGGCCCAGCATCTGTGTCGGCAGCGGCAGTACGCCGTCACTGACCACAAGCACATCGATGTCCCCCACTTTCAGCGCATAGCGCGAAGGAACAAGCTCGTCGAGCGCGGGCGCGACGGGGGCAATGGTGTTTTCCAGGCTGAACATGAGGCGATCTCCACGAAGGTTGGCTGGCGGGCAGCGATGCAGGCTGGCGCGAACGATTCCGGGCACACCGTCGAGCGAACCGGGCACGGCGTTGCCCGGGCGGTATGCCCGGCAGCACGGTACGGTGCGGTTCGATTGAAGGTGAGTCCCGGAGCACGGCAGGGCACCGTGCGCGATCAGCGTAGAAAACCCGCAGCCATCGCAGTAGATCCGTCGGCGGGCACGCGCTGTTGCCTTCCGGGAAGCAGTCGCGGCCAGCGCCCGATCAGGGCGGCAGCAACGCCACGATCATGCGCGGCAGCCACAATGCAGCAGCAACAGCAGTGGCCAGGATCAGTGCCACCTTGACGGTCAGCGGGCGACGACGGCGATGGCTGAGATGCAGCTGCAGATCGCGTATTTCCGTCGCCATTGCACGCTGTTGCCCCGCATCCTGTGGTGGCGTCCTGGCCAGCTGCTGCTCAAGTGCCCGTAGCCGCGCCATCAACAGGCGCGGCGGCGTTGCATCAAGGATCTGCCGCCTGATCGTCACAACACGGTCTGACCACGGCTTCAAGGCATCGGCAAACTGTTCGGCGGGCACCTGCTGTGCGATCAACCGCGCAGCCTGCCCGGCAAGCTCGGCCTCCAGCACGGCGTGCTGTGCCTGCAGCTGTTGCAGTGATTGCCTGCGCATGTTCGCGCCCCGGGCTCAGGCGTCCTTGCCCATCAACCATCGGATGGCCTGCGGGAACGAGGTCTGCCAGTCGTCCGGGTAGCTGTGGCCACCGCCATGGGTACGCGACTTCAACGTGTTGCCCTCGCCGAACAGCGCGCGGAAATCAGCACTCATCTTCTGGTTTGCCGGTCCTTCCTGCTCGCCATTGATGACGAACACGCGCTTGCCGCGCGCCGCGCTCACAGACGGCACCGGCTGGCGCCAGCCGCCCGGCGACACCAGCAATGCGCCGGCGTAGTCCTTGGGGTGCTGCGCCAGCAGCGCGCCGGCATGCTGCGAGCCCTGCGAGAAGCCCATCAGATAGACCTGCGCGCGGTCGATGCACTGGCGTGCGGCCAGTTCATCCAGGCCCTTCTGCACCACCTTGTGCGTGCCCTCGTAGGGGCCGGTCCAGCTGAAGCTGTCCAACGACTCGCGCATTTCCGTACCGTTGATGCCCAGCAGCACCACACCGGCATCGGCCAACGGCTGGTCGCTGTCATCCAGATAGCCGTTGATGCCATAGCCGTGCAGCCACACCAGCACCGGTGCGCACGCGGGCATCGCCACGCCCTTGGAGGGCTGCAGCACGGAAATGGCACCGACCTTGCCTGCCGATACCTGCGCATAACGTGCCTGGGTATTGGTCAGCACACGCTTGAAGAACGGCGCATCGCGCAGATCCTTGAAATCATCGTCCTCGGCCAGCACCGGCGCGAACCACATGCCGCGCTCGTCGGCCTCCTCCAGGTAGCGCTCGGCCAGTTCATCATCGCCACGCCGGGCAAACAACGCCGCTGCATGGTACGAGGCCTGCGAGAGCTCGGGATTTTCCCGCGCCGCCGCCAGGTACAGCGCCAGCGACTGCAGCAGCGTCAGCTCATCATCCTCGGCCTTCTCCATCAGCTCCTGTGCATCGTCAGCGTTGATCAACGCATTCAGCACCGGGCTCACCGCCTTGAAGGTGATGGTGCTGGCACTGTCCTCGTCGGCCGCGAAGGCCATCGGCGCACACAGCGCCAGGGCCGTGGAAAGGGCGAGAGCAGACAGACGACGCATGACGATCTTCCTTGATGCAACGATAAGCGGAGGCGGATTCTAGCAGCGCCCGTTGTCCGCCGGGCGGGCCAGATGCCGTTGAAGGTGCAGATGTCGATTCCCGCTGCCGCGAATCGTCGAATGAGGAAAGCAGCCCGTCCGCCCACCCTGATGGAGTTCCCATGCAACCGACCCTGACCGCCTTTGCCACCTCCCCCGACCGCGGTCAGGGCCTGGCCCGCGACATGCGCGTGCGCTGGGCGCTGGAAGAGCTGGGTCTGCCTTACAGCGTGCGCCTGCTGTCCTTCGCCGAAATGAAGCAACCGGCGCATCTCGCCCTGCACCCGTTCGGGCAGATTCCCACTTACGAAGAAGGCGATCTCGTGTTGTTCGAATCCGGCGCGATCATTCTGCATCTGGCCGAACAGCATCCAGGCACACTGCTACCCACCCGTGCTGATGAGCGCATGCGTGCAATCGCCTGGATGTTCGCGGCGTTGAACACCGTCGAACCGCCCATTGTCGAACGCTCGATGGCATGGGTGCTGGAGCGTGATCAGCCGTGGTACGCAGAGCGGTTGGTGATGCTGGATGGGCGCGTACGGCAGCGCCTCGGGCAGTTGTCCGCGCGACTGGGAGAGGCGCAGTGGCTGGACGGTTCCTTCAGCGCTGGCGATCTGCTGATGGTGTCGGTGCTGCTGCGGCTGCACAGCAGCGGCATCGTGAATGAGTACCCACGGCTCGCCGCCTACGTCGCCCGCGCAACCGCCCGCCCGGCCTACCAGCGCGCATTCGCTGCGCAACTGGCGGTGTTCCAGAACCAGTAGCTACACGCCATGCGTGGAGAGCGCCATCAACGCCCGACAACCATTCCCCAGCGAATGGTGAACACCCCCTAAAACAGCCGTCGCGCGGCACGCCCCTGGCCAACCACCATCACCTACGCTCCAGTCTCGCCCTCGCCCGGAACCGGATCATGCCCCTCGTTGCCATCGCGCTTGCCTCCGCACTCTCCGCCCTTCCCGACATCACCTGGGAACGCGAGCGATCCGAAGATGCGCACCAGCTGACGCTGTGCCAGATCCATCGTGACCAGTTGATGGACCGCAAAGAGAGCTCGGACAGCTACAGCAAAGCCAAAGCGGTCTGCGATCTGCTGGCACGCGAGTACCGGCAGAAGTGGGATTTCGATGCGCACGATGCACTGGCCGCACAGGCCGTGGATTTCGATGAACTGATCCGGCGAGGTGATGCCGTGGCCGTTCCTGCCGAAGAAGCGCAACGGGCCTTTGACTGAGCGCGCCTGCGCTCTATACACCAGCTTCACCTGCAATCGGCTCCGATCGCTGTTGCCATGCCCGGCGACGGGTACGGGAGTGGTAATGGCCCGCCAATGCCCGCCCACCTGAGGACGCCGATGTGAGCACTTCACAGCACTCCCTTGCCTACCTCGCCGCACGCGTACTGCTGATGCTGCTGTTCCTGGTCTCCGGGCTGGGCAAGCTCGGCAATCTGGCCGGCACGCAGAGCTACATGGAAGCCACCGGTGTGCCCGGCATCTTGCTGTGGCCGACCATCGCCTTCGAGATCCTCAGCGGGCTGTGCATCCTGTTCGGCTTCCAGACCCGCGCCGTCGCCATCGTGCTGGCAGGCTTCAGTCTGGTCACCGCCGTTGTGTTCCACCACAACCTGGCCGACCAGACCCAGCAGATCATGTTCCTGAAGAACATGGGCCTGGCCGGTGGATTCCTGCTGCTGGCATGCACCGGCGCGGGGCGCTACAGCCTGGATGGCCGGCGCCGCCGGTAGCAGTCAGCGCGTAGTGCTCAGCGCGTTGTTCGCCGGCACGCGGCCTGCACCAGCATCAGCTGCGCCACCATCAGCAGCATCGCGCCGCCCGACAACAGCCACGGGTCGATGTACCACTGCTCGTTGAGGCTGAAGCTGCCGGCGGAGATGCGTTTCCAACCGTTGAAGTGCTGCATCGCTGCCACCACGAACGCGAAGCCACCGCTGGTGTACGCAAGCCAAGGCACTACGATCCCACCTGGCCGCGCGAACAGGGTCAGCACACCCAACACCCCGATGACCGTGCGCTGCACGCGGCAATACGGGCACACGTAGGCCAGCCCGCTCCATTCCACCGACCACGCCAACAGGCTGATCAGCATCGCTGCCGCCCCTGCGATGTAGAGCGTCCTGGTCATGCTGCCGTGGTGTGTCATCGCGTTCTCCGTTCCTGTGCGGGCACGGGCAGGGTAGCGTGAAGTGAGCCGCGATGAAGCGGCTACAGGACGATGGCAGCAAACAGCGCCAGAATGGCCGTGGTCGTCAGCAGGAAGGACACCATCACAGAGGCAAGCGCACGCAGCGCCGATCCTCCATTCAAGGCGACGAATGCCCGCGTACGGGCCCACAGGTACCAGATCACCGCCAGCGCCCCGATGGTGGGGGCGGTGAACGGGCCGGTCTGGGCCGGAGAGGACGCCGCCGCCTGCTCCAACGCCAGGCCCACCACGAAGGGGCAGGCAATGAAGGCCTGGATGGAGAAGGGCTCGCGCAGGGTCTCGCGATTGACCGGCAAGCGCTGGCGACGCAGCGTGCCCAGCGCCGCACCCAGCGCATACACGCAGAACACCGCCGAACGTGTCAGCAGCAGTCCCTGCTCGCTGTCGAAGAGCAGTTGCCCCACCGGGGTGGTGAGCTTGGGCGATGCCATGCGCAGCGTCATTTCCAGTGCATGGGCGAGGGCCACCGAGAGGATCAACATCAACACGGGGCTGATCGCATCGGAGAACCGCTGGTCCGGGTCCTTGCCGAGCTCGCTGCGGACATACACAGCAACCTGGCCTGGGTGGACCAGAACGCGCCAGAAGGTCCTGGGGTAGAAAACGAGCCAACCGACCAGCTCGTACAGGAATTCTTCCAGCGATCGCAGCAGTCGTATGAGGTCCATGCCCGCAGTGGATAGCCTGCAAAGCGTGAAGCCCGGATCACGGCGGGGGGCCGGCACCGGTGATGCCCCAGGTGTCCCCCTGACTTCTGGCAGTCACTGCCCGCCGATGCTTCTCGTAGCGTGCGGGCGGCCCACCTTCTGGGCCTGTGCGGGTACCGGACATGGCAACGGAACGTGCAATCAGCCGCAGCGCGGAGGCGGTCTACCTGCTGGTGGTGGTCACCGGCATCTTCAGCCTGGGCTATGTGCCTGCACAGCTGCGCGTGGTGGGTGAGCCGCAGGCGATGCTGGGCAACCTGGTTGCCCACCAGCAGCTGTTCCAGTGGGGCGTTGCCGCCTTCGTGGTCGAGCAGGTCGCCTTCCTGCTGCTGCCCCTGATCCTGTTCCGCCTGCTGCAGCACGTGCATCGCCCCATGGCGGTGGCGATGGTTGCCTTTGCTGTCACCGCCGTACCCATCGCACTGGTAGCGGCGAGCCATCGGCTGGATGCGTTGGCCGTACTGACCGATACGCGTTTCAGCGCACTGGTTGGCCCCGACGTGCGCAATGCGATGGCCCTGCAGTCGCTGTAATCCTGGAGCAACGGCATCCACATCGCATCATTGTTCTGGGGGCTGTGGCTGCTGCCGTTCGGCTGGCTGGTCTTCAAATCCGGCGTGCTGCCGAAGGTCTTTGGGGTACTGCTGATGCTGGGTTGCCTGGGCTATGCGGCCAATGTGTTTGGCAAACTGCTGATTCCCGGCTATGCCGGGATGGCCGTCTCCAACTATGCCACCGCGCCCGCGTCGTTGGGCGAAATTGGCATCTGCCTGTGGCTGCTGGTGGTCGGTGTGCGTACACGCGTGCGCACGACGATCTGACGCTCTCTTCCGAGGACTTCCCGATGGCATCCGGCGCGCTGCACGACATCCGCATCCACGTCCGTTTCAGGCTGTCCGCGCTGTGGGCGGCACTGATGTTCTGCTACATCTACGGCGATTACTTCGGCCTGTACGTGCCCGGCAAACTGCAGGGCATGATCAATGGCGCAGGCCCGATTGGCCCGGTCAGCGAGAGCACGCTGGTTGCCACGGCGCTGATGCTGGCCATCCCCGGTCTGATGGTGGCGGTATCGCTGCTCGCACCGGCGCGGCTGACGCGGTGGCTGAACATCCTGTTCGGCCTGTTCTACACCGCGATCATGGTGCTGACCATGCCGGGCGCCTGGTGGTTCTACATCACGCTGGGGGTGATCGAAATCGGGCTTACGCTGGCCATCTGCCTAGTGGCGTGGCGGTGGCCGCGGGAGTGACATTCACGTTGGCCCTGGTGCCGCCGCCAGCTGACAGGCGCCTGCCTTGAACCCGTCTTACGAATCGGGCTGTCGCAGCCAACCGGTCATTGCCTGCACATGTTCGGCAAGCCCCAGCTGACGCCGGGTCCGCGTGATCATGCTGGCGATCTCTGCTTCGAATTCAGCCTCGTTCTGCAGACTGCAGCGAAGCGCCTCGCATCGGTGCTTGAGGTTGATCGCCCACGGCGCGTCGTCCGGATTGGCGATCACCTGTCCGAACAGGTGCCTGCTCTGGTCGATCGCACCTGAAACGCCTGCCGCAACTGCAGCGTGGTAGAGATTCCATATCGACTGGCCTGCATTGGCCGCCATCCAAGCCTGCACATGCGAGGCCAATGCGAAGCGCTCCCGCAATGCGAGTACCTCCTGCCCCGCGCGTTCGGCCAGGAACGTCGCCGCCACCGCGAACTGCGCGTCACTGGTGAATTCGTGGAAACCCTCGACCCTGTGGCCGGCATCGAATGACAGGAAGTCCTTCTCATTCCAGAGGAAGCACGCCCCAACGTTCAGATAGCTTCCTTTGCTCCACGAAGACGGCTGGAATTCAACCACGCCAAGCCACCAGCCCTGATCGTCCAGCCAGATTCTGGAGCGCCCTTTCTGCACACAGCCCAGGGGGCGGAGATGGGTTCTGGCCGCTGCGGTGATCAAGCGCGAATGTGCGGGTGCCGGCATTGCATGCGTCCTTGCGTTGCGGAATCTACCGGGAAGCGTACGTCAGCGTGGTGCGCATCAAGTAGGGGTCCGGCACTATTGGCAGTGAATCACTGCAAACCCAAGGAAGGTACATGTCCATTCACCAGACAAACATCTGCGGTCCCGCGCAGATGCTCCGGCAATGACGGACAGTTCACCGTGATACGTCTGGGGCAAAGCGTGAAGTCCAATAGCATCTATTCCGCCGATTCAGAGGAACGGTGGCACCGGCAACGGTAGCTGCTCCCTAAGCCTCCACGCTTGACCCTATCCTGCGATAACGACATAACATCTGAGAATGGAAACGACATACGAAATCAAGGACCTGTCAGAAGCCCTTAGCCAAGCAACGGTCGATCATATGGAGAAGCTCTCCGCTGCACTGCTGGCCAAGGATAAGAAGGCATGGCGGCAGAATGAGCACAGGAATCCCAACGAAATCGCTGCGGACCGAAAAAACAATGACGATTTCAGGTCCGGCTTGATGCAGAGGGATCTGCGCGTTGTTGCGTGGAAGGCCAAGCCCTACAAACAGCCGCGCTGGCAGATCTTCAAGGAGTATCGCTTCGAGCCCATACCCGTGGTGTGGGTAGATATCGACCTGGCCAGTGAATCTGGCAACCACAAAGACGATATTTTTGTCGCCCTGGGCCTGTCTGAAAACGGGGAACTCAAGGAATGCTATTACGTGCCCAAGGACTAGATCTTTTGGCCAGGCGTCCCTGGCAAATGGAAGCCACTCATGCGCGCGCGCATAGAGCGGCAACCCCATCGTTCATTCTCTAATGGCGGATGGTGGGCCCACCAGGATTCGAACCTGGAACCAAGGGATTATGAGTCCCCTGCTCTAACCGTTGAGCTATAGGCCCGGCGCAGCTGCACAGTGTAGTGGAGCCCGCCCCCGCACGGCTACTCAGCCTGCCAGCGCCCTCGCCACACGCTCCAACCGCGCCTCTGCAATTTCAGCAAAGTGTGCCATCTGCTGCAGGTGCGCCTGGAACAGCGCAACCGCACGTCGGGCTCCCTCCAATCCCGGCTGGTTTCCCCCGCAAAAACCTTCCACCAGCCCCGCACCAGACTGGGTAAGAACCGCGAAGGTGGCGCGCCGGGCGAACCCCAGCCGATCCTCCCGTTCGTCCTGCATCACTTCATCCCAGTCCAGCAGCGCTGGAAAGTCGGGAAGGGTGCTACCTGCTACATCGTGTCCAACATCATTCATGGCGAAGCTCCAGATGCACAACCGATCCATGCAGCAAGGCGCACGTCGTACACGTGGCCTGCTGCGCGCCTGCATCGATGCCGGTGTTGCCCGGCTCGCCTACGAGATGTGTTGAGCACCTGCGCGGCCAGAGTGCGGCGGCTGCAGGAAGAATTCAAACGGCAGATGCGTCATCGGGCAGACCCATCGGGCATGCCCCGGAAGCCCCAAAGAAAAACC
Organism: Stenotrophomonas sp. STEN046; assembly: GCF_056759755.1. NCBI lineage: Bacteria > Pseudomonadati > Pseudomonadota > Gammaproteobacteria > Lysobacterales > Lysobacteraceae > Stenotrophomonas > Stenotrophomonas sp. STEN046. The sequence goes on along the minus strand of NZ_JBRRDR010000041.1, from coordinate 6,874 downwards.
CCGCCGAAGCGGGGTTTTTCCAGACAGAAGCAGTTGCCGAGCATGGCTCGGCACTACCTGGCGATCAGTCGATATCCAGGAAGCTGCGCAGCTGCTCCGAACGGCTCGGGTGACGCAGCTTGCGCAGGGCCTTCGCTTCGATCTGGCGGATGCGCTCGCGGGTCACGTCGAACTGCTTGCCGACTTCCTCAAGGGTGTGGTCGGTGTTCATGTCGATGCCGAAGCGCATGCGCAGCACCTTGGCTTCCCTCGGGGTGAGGCCAGCCAGCACGTCGCGCACGGTTTCAGACAAGTTGATGTTGGTGGTGTTCTCGATCGGGGACTCCACATTGGTGTCCTCGATGAAGTCGCCCAGATGGGAATCCTCGTCGTCGCCGATCGGGGTTTCCATCGAGATCGGCTCCTTGGCGATCTTCATCACCTTGCGGATCTTGTCTTCCGGCATGTCCATTTCCTTGGCCAGCTCCTCCGGCGTAGCCTCGCGGCCGTACTGCTGGAGCATCTGGCGGGAAATGCGGTTCAACTTGTTGATCGTTTCGATCATGTGCACCGGAATACGGATGGTGCGCGCCTGGTCGGCGATCGAACGGGTGATGGCCTGGCGGATCCACCAGGTCGCATACGTGGAGAACTTGTAACCGCGACGGTATTCGAACTTGTCCACCGCCTTCATCAGGCCGATGTTGCCTTCCTGGATCAGGTCCAGGAACTGCAGGCCGCGGTTGGTGTACTTCTTGGCAATGGAGATGACCAGGCGCAGGTTGGCCTCGACCATTTCCTTCTTGGCCTTGCGCGCCTTGGCTTCACCATAGGCCATGGCACGGCTGAGTTCCTTCAGCTCGTCCAGGTCCAGCAGGGTCACCTTCTCGATATCGATGGTGGCCTGCTGCTCGGACACGATCTGGTCCTTCACCTCACGCAGCGCCGAGGACCACTTCTGCTTGCGCTTCAGTGCGTCTTCCACCCATTCCAGGTTGGTCTGGTTGCCTTCCCAGGAACGGATGAAGTCCTTGCGCGGCATACGTGCAGTGACGGTGGCCAGGTTCAGCACGCGACGCTCGTGGGCCTTGACGCTGCCCATGGTGTCGCGCAGCTGCTTGGTCAGCACGTCGGTCAGCGGCAGCGGCAGCTTCAGGGTGACGAACACCGCCGACATCTCCTCGCGGAGCTTGGCCAGCTGCTTCTTGTCGCCCTTGGCAACAGCCTTCTTGAACGCGGCCAGAGCGTCGCTCAGCGCCAGCATGCGCGCTGCGACTTCCTCCGGATCCGGACCGGTCGGGCCGGCTTCTTCTTCACCGCCGTCGACGTCGTCATCTTCCTCGTCGGCATCGTCATCGCTGTCGTCGGCGTCATCGGCCACGGCAGCCGCCGGGGCCGGCACTTCTTCAGACAGATCGTTGAAGCCGACGATCACTTCGGCAAGGCGCTTGCGGCCTTCCTTGTGCGCTTCGTAATCGGACAGCAGCGATTCGACCGACACCGGGAACTGGCCGAGTGCGGCCTGGACCTGGGACAGGCCTTCTTCGATGCGCTTGGCGATGGCGATTTCGCCTTCGCGGGTCAGCAGCTCGACGGTGCCCATTTCGCGCATGTACATGCGCACCGGGTCGGTGGTACGGCCACCTTCGGTATCGAGCGCGCTCAGCGCGGCGGCAGCTTCTTCGGCTGCAGTGTCGTCGACCTCACGGTTGCCCGTGTTGCCGTCGTTGAGAAGCAGGGTTTCCACATCCGGAGCAACTTCATGGACATCAATGCCCATGCCGTTGATCATGCCGATGATGTCTTCGATCTGTTCCGGGTCGACCATGTCGTCGGGCAGATGGTCATTGACTTCGGCATAGGTCAGGTAGCCCTGTTCCAGGCCCTTGCTGATCAGTTGCTTGATTTCGGATTGGGCAGGACGTTCGTTGGCCATGTAGTGCTCGCGCCACCGGCTAGGGGGAAATAGGGAACGTAGCATTATACCAGCCCGGGGCCCGGCCTGCCGGGCGGTGGTCCCGGCGGCCTAGGGCCTGAGGAGGAAGGTCACGGGACCGTCATTGACCAGGCTGACGACCATATGGGCACCGAATCGGCCCGTTTCCACCCCCGCTGCATGATTTTCACGACAGATACCGACAAATCGATTGAACCCGCGTTCAGCCTCGTCCGGCGCGGCGGCGCTGGTGAAGCTGGGCCGCATGCCCGAACGGGTGTCCGCCGCCAGGGTGAACTGGCTGACCAGCAGCAGCCCACCACCGGTGTCACGCAGTGAGCGGTTCATCCGGCCGGCCTCATCTGCAAATACACGGTAGCCAAGCACGCGTTCGGCCATGCGCTGCAGGTTCGCCTCGGTATCGCCGGGTTCCATGCCCACCAGGGCCAGCAGCCCGGGGCCGATCTGCCCCACCACTTCGTCGTCCACCCGCACGGCGGCCTGGCTGACACGTTGAATCAGGACGAGCATCGGCAGGCTTCCAGGCAAGGGCCGGCCACGATAGCAGCGCCCTTGGCTAAACTGGGGCCGATGAATCCACACCGCAAAGCCCGGCTGGTCTACCGCGCCACCACCCTGTTCGCCCGTCTGCCCTGGCCGTTGCTGCGGGGGTTCGCGCATGCCCTGGCGTGGACCTGGGTCCGCCTGGACGCCCGCGAGGCCCGCGTCACCCGCCGCAATCTGGAACTGGCCTACCCCGAACTGGATGGCCCTGCACGCGAGCGCCTGCAGCGCGAGCTGCTGCGCTCCACCGCGCTGCAGGCCATCGAGACCCTGCGCCTGTGGAGCCGCTCGCCGGCCGACAACCTGCGCCTGCACCTGAAGCAGCAGCATGGCCAGGCGCTGTACGACGCGGCCCTGGCCAGTGGTCGGGGCGTGATCGTGGCGGCCCCGCACTTCGGCAACTGGGAACTGCTGAACCAGTGGCTGGCCTCGCGCGGGCAGATCGCCATCGTCTACAAGCCGCCGGAAGACGAAGCCAGCGACGCCTTCCTGCAGATCGTGCGCGGCGGCCAGAACGTGCAGCAGGTGCGCGCCGAAGGCCCGGCGGTGCGCCAGCTGTTCAAGGTGCTCAAGGACGGCGGCGCCACCGGCATCCTGCCCGACCAGCAGCCCAAGGCCGGCGACGGCGTGTTCGTCCCGTTCTTCGGCGTGCAGGCGCTGACCATGACCCTGGTCAACCGCCTGGCCGAGCGCACCGGCGCCATCGTGCTGTACGGCTGGTGCGAGCGGATCGGCCCGGACATGGAATTCGCCCTGCACATCGAACCGACCGACCCGGCCGTGGCCGACCCGGACCCGCAGGTGGCCGCCACCGCGCTCAATGCCGGCATCGAACGCATCGCCCGCCGCGACCCCACCCAGTACCAGTGGACCTACAAGCGCTATACGCTGCGGCCACCGGGCAGCGGCGAGGAAGACCCGTACGCGACCGAAGAACACCCGCACTGACCGCTTTGCCCGGCCTGCGACAGACCGCCGCAGCACGTTGAATACGACGCTGGCGCCCCCATAGAGACACCGATGTCCGCCTCCCCCGGTCCTGCCATGTCTGCTTCTCTCCTGTTCGGTGATCCGGCCGCGATCCGTTGCGAGCGCGCGGTCGCCGAACTGCGTGCCGGTCGCCCGGTGCTGCTCCACGATGGCCACGGCCAGCGCCTGGCGGTGATCGCACTGGACAGTGCCACCGCCAGCGGCTTCGCCGCCTTCGCCAGCGCCGCACGCCAGCGCCATTACCTGTATCTCACCGCCACCCGCGCCCGCGTGCTGGGCGTGGAAGCGCCCGACGGCGCGCGGCTGCCGTTGGCCGGCATCGCCTTCGATACCCTGCCCTCGCTCGGCTACCTGCGCGAACCCGGGCCGATGCCTGCCGGCTGGAGTGCAGGCGATGCCTTCGATGCCGGCGCGGTCGAACTGGCCCGGCTGGGCCTGCTGCTGCCAGCGATGGTGGCCGTGCGGCTGGAGGCTGACGATGCCACCTTCGAGGGTGCCAGCGAGGTCGGCCTCTGCGATCTGGCCGAAGGTGCCGCCCATGCCGCGCACGATTACGAGCTGGTGGCGCGCTCGCCGGTGCCGCTGCGCGATGTCGGCATGACCACCTTCGCGGTGTTCCGTGGCGGCGTGGCCCAGCGTGACCAGGTCGCGATCATCGTCGGCGAACCGGATCTGTCTGCCGTGGTGCCGGTGCGCGTGCATTCGTCCTGCCTCACCGGCGACCTGTTCGGTTCACTCAAGTGCGACTGCGGCGACCAGCTGCGGCGCGGCCTGCGCAAGCTGAAGGAACTCGGCGGCGGTGTGCTGCTGTACCTGGACCAGGAAGGCCGCGGCACCGGCATCGCCGCGAAGATGCGCGCCTATGGCTACCAGCACGACGGCCTGGACACCATCGACGCCGATGCGCAGCTGGGCTTCGGTGCCGATGAGCGGCGTTACGGCAGTGCGGTGGCGATGCTGCGCGGGCTGGGTGTGTCGCGGGTCGCGCTGCTCAGCAACAACCCGACCAAGGCGCAGCGCCTGCGCAACGCCGGTATCGAAGTGCTGGACTGCATTCCGGTGACCGGCGAGATCACCGCCGAGAACGAGCATTACCTGCGCACCAAGGCCGACCGTGCAGGCCACCTGCTGGATGTCGACGCGCTGATCCAGGCCGCCCAGTAAGCCGGCCGACCTGCTAACGTCTGCGCGGTGCGGTCACCACCGCGCCTGCCCGCCCTGCTGCCTGACGGACGCCCGCGTGACCGAACTGCCCTTGCCTGCTGCTGCCACCGAAGTTTCCCTCGACCTCTGGCAGCCCTTGCCACGGCGCGCCGCCCGGCTGGCGGCACTGGAGGGTGCGTTTGGCGGGCTGTTCATTCCCGGCACGCCGCTGGCGGCGGCCTGGTGGTTCTTCGATCTTCCCGGCGGCCTGTGGGGCGCGGCATTGGGTCTGCTGGCCGGCCTGGCCTTCGGCGGCTGGATCGGCCACCGTCGCACCTCGCGCACGCGCTGGCGACTTGACGCACAGGGCCTGGGCCTGCGCCGCGACCTGATGTGGCAACTGGAAACCCGCATTCCCATTTCGCGCGTGCAGCACCTGGACCTGCGCCGCGGGCCGCTGGAACGACGCGCGCGGCTGGCCACGCTGATCGTGCATACCGCCGGCACCCGCCTCAGCGCGGTCACCGTCAACGGGCTGGACGAAGCTGACGCCGAACGCCTGCGTGACACCCTGGCCCATCAGCTCGACCAGGACGCCGACGCCCTGTGAGCCAGCCGCCGCCCCTGCCGCCCGCACTGCCCGATGGCGGCCAAGAGCACCGCCTGCATCCGTGGTCGTGGCTGTTCGTACTGCTCATGCAGTTGCGCCACTATTTCCTGCCTCTGGTCGCACTGCTGGTGTTTGGCCAACGCAGTGACCGCGACCCGATGTGGGCGCAGCTGATCCCGTTGGGCGCCATCGCCGCGCTGGTGCTGGTGTCGGTGCTGCAGTACCTCAGTTACCGCTATCGCATCGGCAGCGATGCGATCACCGTGCGCAGCGGCCTGCTGGCGCGCAACCGGCGCGAGATTCCGTTCGCCCGCATCCACAACGTGGAAGTACGACAGAACCCGCTGCATCGCCTGTTCGGTGTTGCCGAACTGCGCCTGGAATCGGCCGGTGGCGTGCGTCCGGAAGCGGAGATGCGCGTGCTGCGGCTGGACCAGGCGCTGGCCCTGGAACAGCTGGTGCGCCAGCGCGGACAGGCGCCACAGGCGGTTGCCGCCGCCGATGACGCGGTGGCGTCCCCTGGCGCGGATGACAACGAACAGGTGCTGCTGCGCCTGTCCGGCTGGGACGTGTTGCGCATGGGCCTGCTGTCCAACCGCGGCTGGGCGCTGGCGATCGCCGCCTTCGGCGTCCTGTTCCAGACGGTGCCACGGCCGGTGATGGACGACGCCATCCAGCGCGGCGGGCGCGAAGCCTTCGGCTATGCCAGCCATCTGCACATGGGGATGACCGGCGGCCTGGTGTTGCTGGCCGCGGCCCTGCTGCTGGGTTGGCTGGCCCTGCGCGTGCTCTCGGTGGTCCTGACCCTGCTGCGTTACCACGGCTTCACCCTCAGCGAGCGCGAGCGGCGGCTGACCGTGTCCACCGGCCTGCTCAGCCGCACCCGCAGCAGCGTGGCACGGCGCCGCATCCAGGCCTGGACGCTGCGCGAAAGTACCCTGCAGCGCTGGTTCGGGCTGCGCCAGCTGCGCATCGACAGCGCAGCCGGCGGCCCCTCCCGCGACGATGACCGCGCCCTACGCGAACTGGCACCACTGGCCGCGGCCAGCACCTGCGAAGGGCTGGTGCAACGCCTGCTGCCGCAGGTGCAGTGGCCACCCGCGCACTGGCAGGCCATCCCCCAGCGCGGCTGGTGGCGCCTGTGCATGGGCTCATTGCTGCTGGTACCGCTGCTGAGCGTGGCCATGTATTGGCGCTGGGGCCCGTGGGGCACCCTCGTCCTGGCCTGGTTGCCGATCAGCCTGCTGATCGCACACCGGCAGATGGCGCGCATCGGCTGGCACCTGGATGGCCAGTTCGTGGCCGTGCGTGGCGGTTGGTGGAAACGCTGGTGGCGCTGGGCCGAGCTGGACAAAGTGCAGGGCCTGCGCCTGCAGCGATCACCGCTGGACAGGCTGCTGGGCACCGCCAGCCTGCAGCTGGACACCGCCGGTGCGCATGGCGATGTGGCGCTGGCGCTACACTATCTGCCCGTTGCACAGGCGCACGCGGTGATGGGCGAACTGGCCACCGCGCTGGCGCGGCGCAAGCTGCGCTGGTGAGGCGTGGTTGGCTCCGGCCGTGATGCGGGTAGTGGCCCGCCCCCCGCCCCGCGACCGCGCCGATTAGAGGAAGTCCCCCCCCACGGCGCCCCCCACCCCACCAAAGCACAG
>NZ_JBRRDR010000040.1:0-44099 GCF_056759755.1 Stenotrophomonas sp. STEN046 | reverse complement strand
GTGGGGGGGGGGGGGGGGCGGGCGTGCGCCCCCACCACCCTCCCCCCTCGGTGGCCCGCCCCCGCCCCGCGCCCGGGGGTGGGCGCCCCCCCCCCCCCCCCCCCCCCCCCCCGCCTCCGACAATTTCCCGGTGACGGCAGTAGATCCACGCCATGCGTGGATGAGGTGTATCGGAAAACAGGAAGGGGTGGGGTACCTTTTGCGGCGGGAAACGGTGCCGGCCCCCCCCCCCCCCCCCCCCCCCCCCGGCCCAATCACGCAATCCAGCTTCTGAACCGACACCGCAGAGGGGGCTCAGCCCGGTGGCCGGGAAACCTCAGTACCCCGCCGCCTGCCCATCCTTGCGACTCTCAGACGCGCCGTAATACACGCCCGTATCCGGATCACGCAGGATCGCCTGGTAGCCACCGTAGGGACCGTCGGCGAACACCACGCGATGACCCTTGCGCATCAACGCGCGCACCGTCTCGTACGGGAATCCGGTTTCCAGATTCACTTCACCACCGTCGCTCATTGCCGTCGCCTGCCCGGTCGGTTCGGTCGAGCCTTCATGCTGGATGCGTGGCGCATCGCCGGCCTCCTGCAGGTTCATGCCGAAGTCCACCAGGTTCATCACGATCTGCGCGTGACCCTGCGGCTGCATCGCTCCCCCCATCACGCCGAAGCTGGCATACGGCTTGCCGCCCTTGGTGATGAAGGCCGGAATGATGGTCTGGAACGGGCGCTTGCCCGGCGCATAGCCATTGGGATGATTCTTCTGCAGCACGAACATCTCGCCACGGTCCTGCAGGATGAAGCCCAGCCCCGGCGGCGCCATGCCACTGCCCATGCCGCGGTAGTTGGACTGGATCAGCGATACCATCATGCCGTCGGCGTCGGCCACGGTCATGTAGATGGTGTCGCCCTGCTCCAGCTGCTTCGGCGTGCCCGGCTGCACTTCCTTCAATGCCTTGTCCATCGAGATCAGCGCGCGACGCTGCGCGGCGTATTCCTTGGACACCAGCTTCTGCACCGGTGCCGGCTGGAACGCCATGTCCGCATAGAAGCGCGCACGGTCGGCGAAGGCCAGCTTCTTGGCTTCCACGAACAGGTGCACATGTTCGGCTGAGCCGAACGGAATCTTCGAGAAGTCGTAGCCTTCCAGCACGTTGAGGATCTGCAGCGCGGCGATGCCCTGGCTGTTCGGCGGCAGTTCCCACACATCGTAGCCACGGTAGTTGCTGCTGACCGGTTCGACCCACTCACCGTGGTGGTCGGCCATGTCCTGGTAGCTCAGGTAGCCGCCGTTGGCCTTGAAGTAGTCACCGATGGTGCGGGCGATGTCGCCCTTGTAGAAGGCATCGCGGCCGCCGTCGGCGATCTTCTGCAGCGTGCTGGCCAGATTCGGGTTCTTCCACATCTCGCCCTTGCGCGGGGCATGGCCGTCGATGGTGAACTGCTCCTTGAAGCCGGGGTACTGCGACAGCTTGGGTACCGAGCGGTCCCAGTAGTAGGCAATCACTTCGGCTACCGGATGGCCTTCGCGCGCATAGCGGATGGCAGGGGCCAGGTTGTCGGCCATCGGCTTGCGCCCGAAGCGGTCGTGCAGTGCGAACCAGCCATCCACCGCGCCTGGCACCGACACCGGCAGCGGGCCGGTGGCCGGAATCTCCTTCAGGCCGCGACGCTGGAACTCGGCCAGCGTGAGCGACTTCGGCGAGCGGCCGGAACCGTTGTAGCCGTAAAGCTTCTGCGTCTTCGGGTCCCACACGATGGCGAACAGGTCGCCACCCACGCCGTTGCCGGTGGGTTCCATCAGGCCCAGTGCCGCATTGGCGGCGATGGCGGCGTCGACCGCCGAACCGCCGGACTTCATCACATCCAGCGCGATCTGGGTGGCCAGCGGCTGCGAGGTGGCAGCCATTGCATGCGGGGCAATCACTTCCGAGCGGGTGGCGAAGCTGTGGCCGGTGATGCGGTCGGCCGCCAGGACCAGTGTGGGGGCGGCAACGAGGACAGCGGCAGCCAGCAGGGAACGGGCAAGACGTCGGGACACGGTCGGGTTCCGGTGGAAGGGTGATGCCCGATCTTCGCCGTTGTGGCGCCTGGGGGATATCGGGCATAGGTCATGGACGGCACCGAGGTTCAGCCGGGCATGGCCCGGCGAGCGCAGCGGCGGATATCGCCGGAATCCGCGCAAAAAACCCGCTGAAAAGAGTGAATTCCGGTTCACCGAAACACTTTCAGGGGCAACCATCCTTGTGCCGCAAGCGATTGCGCTGGATGCAGCGGAAACCGACGGAAATTCCGTCACGAGGGTTGACACCGCCGAAAGGGCTGTGGTTTTCTCGATCACATGTTGCAACGCCACACGCCACCGCGAACCCACATTGAAGCCGCCGATACCGGCGCCGCCTCGCTGCGTTCGATTCTTGTGCTCGTACTTATTACCCAACCAACAGGTGCGGGACGAGCCAGCGTGTAAGCAACACACACACCGGAACTCATCAAAAACCCGCACCCGCCCAGGTGCGGGTTTTTTCATTTCAAGACCTGGTTACAGAAGCAACCACTCCCATGACCACTGCCTTCCGCACAACCCGAACCTGCTGCACCACAAGTCCTCGTGGTGGCAGCGCCTGTGCGACGGGCACTTCCTCCCCCGCGTTTCCCTGACCGGCCGGTACGTCGCTTCGACTGCCGGCCGTCTTTTTCTCTTCCCACCGCAAGGAACCTCCCCCATGAGCACCAACGACCTGCCCCAGACCAAGATCGCTGTCATCGGCTATGGCAGCCAGGGCCGCGCACACGCGCTCAACCTGCGTGAATCCGGCTTTGATGTGGTGGTAGGCCTGCGTCCGGGTGGCCCCACCGAGGTCAAGGCGCAGGCCGATGGCTTCACCGTCAAGGCGCCGGCCGAGGCAGTGAAGGATGCCGACCTGGTCGCCGTGCTGACCCCGGACATGGTGCAGAAGAAGCTGTACGACGACGTGCTGGCGCCGAACATGAAACAGGGTGCCGTGCTGCTGTTCGCGCATGGCCTGAATGTGCATTTCGACATGATCAAGCCGCGCGAGGACCTGGACGTGGTGCTGGTCGCACCGAAGGGCCCGGGTGCACTGGTGCGCCGCGAATACGAAATCGGCCGTGGCGTGCCGTGCATCTGGGCGGTCTACCAGGACAAGAGCGGCAAGGCCGCCGAGTACGCCCTGGCCTACGCCGCCGGCCTGGGTGGCGCCCGCGCCAACCTGATCCAGACCACCTTCAAGGAAGAAACCGAAACTGATCTGTTCGGTGAGCAGGCGGTGCTGTGCGGTGGTGCATCGGCGCTGGTGCAGGCCGGCTTCGAGACGCTGGTGGAAGCCGGTTACCAGCCGGAAATCGCCTACTACGAAGTGCTGCACGAACTGAAGCTGATCGTCGACCTGTTCTACGAAGGCGGCATCTCGCGCATGTTGGAGTTCATCTCCGAAACCGCGCAGTACGGCGACTACGTCAGCGGCCCGCGGGTGATCGATGCCGGCACCAAGGAGCGCATGAAGGAAGTACTGAAGGACATCCAGGACGGAACCTTCACCAAGAACTGGGTGGCCGAGTACGAAGCCGGGCTGCCGAACTACAACCGGTTCAAGCAGGCCGACCTGGAACATCCGATCGAGAAGGTAGGCAAGGAACTGCGCGCCAAGATGGTCTGGTTGCAAGGTCAAGCCGCGTAACCACGCGGCACCCCCACCCGCTCTGCAAGGTTCCCCCATGAACTCTTCCACACAACGCAGCGCGCCGCCCAATGGCGCGCGCTGGCTGACCCAGGCGCTGGAGGCCGAGGGTGTCGGTACGCTGTTCGGCTACCCCGGTGGCACCATCATGCCGTTCTACGACGCGCTGGTGGATTCGTCGCTGAAGCACATCCTGGTACGCCATGAGCAGGGCGCGGCACTGGCCGCCAACGGCTTTGCACGCGCCAGTGGCCAGGTCGGCGTCTGCGTGGCCACCTCGGGCCCGGGTGCCTCCAACCTGGTCACCGGCATCGCCGATGCGATGCTGGATTCGGTGCCGATGGTCTGCATCACCGGCCAGGTCGCCACCCCGCTGCTGGGCACCGATGCGTTCCAGGAGCTGGATGTGTTCGGCCTGACCATGCCGATCGTCAAGCACAGCTGGCTGGTGCGCAGCGTTGATGACCTGCCGCGCGTGGTGGCCGATGCCTTCCGCATCGCCCGCGAGGGCCGTCCCGGCCCGGTGCTGATCGACCTGCCCAAGGATGTGCAGCTGGCCGACGCCAGCCACCTGCCGGCGCACGTACCGGCCAGCGTGGAACCGCCACCGGCCCCTGCCGACGAGGCCATCAGCGCAGCCATCGCTGCACTGGCCGCGGCGGAAAAGCCGGTGGTCTATGCCGGCGGTGGCATCGCGTTGGGTGATGCAGTGCAGGACCTGCGCCACTTCGTCGAAGCCAGCGGCATTCCCACCGTGATGACCCTGCGTGGCCTGGGTGCGCTGCCGGCCAGCCACCCGCAGTCGCTGGGCATGCTGGGCATGCATGGCACCCGTGCGGCCAACATGGCCGTGCAGGAAAGTGACCTGCTGCTGGTGCTGGGTGCACGATTCGATGACCGCGCCACCGGCAAACTGGCCGAGTTCGCACCGTTCGCCCGCGTGGTGCACATCGATGCCGACGCCTACGAGATCTCCAAGCTGCGCAGCGCCGACGTCGCCGTGCCCGGCAATGTCGGCCATGCCATCCGCGCCCTGCATGCGGCCTTCCCCTCCCCCAAGGCCCACCAAGACGCATGGCGCAAGCGCTGCGCGCAGCACCGCGAACGTTTCGCCGCACGCTACGACGCGCCGGGCCAGCACATCTATGCGCCGGCCATGCTGAAGCGGTTGAGCGAACTGGCCCCGGCCGACGCGGTGATCGCCTGCGATGTCGGCCAGCACCAGATGTGGGTGGCACAGCACTGCCGCTTCAATCACCCGCGCAACCACCTGACCAGTGGCGCGCTGGGCACCATGGGCTTCGGCCTGCCGGCCGCGATGGGGGCGCAGTTCGCCTGCCCCGAGCGCACCGTGGTGCTGGTGTCCGGCGACGGCAGCTTCATGATGAACGTGCAGGAGCTGGCGACCATCGCCCGCTGCCGCCTGCCGGTGAAGATCGTGTTGCTGGACAACAGTTCGCTGGGCATGGTGCGGCAGTGGCAGGAACTGTTCTTCGCCGAGCGCTACAGCGAGATCGATCTGTCCGACAACCCGGACTTCGTGGCCCTGGCCAAGGTTTTCGGTATCGCAGCCAGCCGCATCGATGCCCGTGACGACGTCGAAGGCGGCCTGGCCGCGCTGCTGGCCGAGCCCGGCCCGGCACTGCTGCACGTGGCCATCGATGCACGCGCCAACGTGTGGCCGCTGGTGCCGCCCAATACCGCCAACAGCACCATGCTGGAAAGCAACCCTGCACATGCACGCCAGGAGATCCCCAATGCAATACCGGCTTGACCTGGTGCTGCAACCGGCCGAGGGCGCGCTGCTGCGCGTGATCGGCATGGCTGAACGACGTGGCTTCGCACCGCGCGCGATCACCGGTGCGCCGGTGGCCGCCGACGATGGCCGCTGGCACCTGCAGCTGGTGGTGGACAGCCAGCGTCCACCGGAAACCCTGTGCCGGCAGATGGAAAAGATCTACGACTGCGTTTCGGTGCAGATGACCGCACTGGAAGGAGTATCCGCATGAATGCCCGTACCGTTTCCAACACGGTGCCGGTACGGAGGCGCCTTCTTCGCCGCCCGTGCCCGCAGGCGGTGGCCTGCAGCCATCGGGTGGCCCATGCCGGCCGCTGATGGCAGCAAGGAAAGCGATGTTGGCGACGTAACCGTCGCCGATGTGCTGGCAGCGCAGGCCCGCCTGCGCCGCTTTCTGCCGCCCACGCCGCTGCACCACGCTGAACGTTTCGGCACCTGGCTGAAGCTGGAAAACCTGCAGCGCACCGGCTCCTACAAGGTGCGCGGCGCATTGAACGCGCTGCTGGCAGGCCGCGAGCGTGGCGACGCGCGGCCGGTGATCTGCGCCTCGGCCGGCAACCATGCCCAGGGCGTGGCCTGGGCCGCCTACCGCCTGGATGTTCCGGCCATTGCGGTGATGCCGCACGGTGCACCGGCCACCAAGATCGCCGGCGTTGCCCATTGGGGCGCGACCGTGCGCCAGCACGGCAACAGCTATGACGAGGCGTATGACTTCGCGGTCGAACTGGCGCAGCGCCATGGCTATCGCTTCCTGTCCGCCTTCGACGACGCCGACGTCATCGCCGGCCAGGGCACCGTCGGCATCGAGCTGGCCGCGCATGCGCCGGACGTGGTGATCGTGCCGATCGGTGGCGGCGGGCTGGCCTCCGGGGTCGCGCTGGCATTGAAATCACAAGGCGTGCGCATCGTCGGGGCGCAGGTCGAGGGCGTCGATTCGATGGCCCGTGCGATCCGTGGCGACGTGCGCGAGATCGCGCCGGTGCCGTCGCTGGCAGACGGCGTACGGGTGAAGATCCCCGGTTTCCTGACCCGTCGCCTGTGCACTTCACTGCTGGACGACGTGGTGATCGTGCGCGAAGCCGAACTGCGCGAAACCCTGGTACGCCTGGCACTGGAAGAACACATCATCGCCGAGGGCGCCGGTGCACTGGCACTGGCGGCCGGTCGTCGCGTTGCCGGCCGCCGCAAGTGCGCGGTCGTTTCCGGCGGCAACATCGATGCCGGCGTGCTGGCCGGGTTGCTGACCGACATCCGCCCGCGGCCGCCGCGCAAGCCGCGCCGCCGCCGCGCGGAAGCGGCCCGTCCGCCACCCCGCCCGCCCACCGGTGCCAACGCACCTGCCGCTTCCACTTCTTCCCCTACCCACCTGCACGTCGTCGCACCCGCTGTCGAGGAGATTTCCCTGTGACCACCATCGAACGAATTACCACCCCGCGCATCCGCATCTTCGACACCACCCTGCGTGACGGCGAGCAGTCCCCCGGCTGCAGCATGAGCCCGCCGCAGAAGCTGGTGATGGCGCGTGCGCTGGACGAACTGGGCGTGGACATCATCGAGACCGGCTTCCCGGCCAGCTCGCAGTCCGACCGCGAAGCGATGGCCCTGATCGGCCGTGAGCTGCGCCGCCCGAGCTTGACCCTGGCGGTGCTGTCGCGCTGCCTGCAGGCCGACATCGAAACCTCGGCACGTGCACTGGAAGCGGCGGTCAGCCCGCGCCTGCACGTGTTCCTGTCCACCAGCCCGCTGCACCGCGAGCACAAGCTGCGGATGACGCGCGAGCAGGTACTGGAGTCGGTACGCAAGCACGTATCGCTGGCACGCTCGTACATCGACGACGTCGAGTTCTCCGCCGAAGATGCCACCCGTACCGAGCTGGACTACCTGATCGAAGTGTCGCGCGCGGCGATCTCCGCCGGCGCCACCACCATCAACCTGCCTGACACCGTCGGCTTCACCACGCCGGAAGAGATCCGCGCGATGTTCCAGCAGGTGATTGCCGGCGTGGCCGATGTACCGAACGCGGCCAACGTGATCTTCAGCGCGCACTGCCACAACGATCTGGGCCTGGCCGTGGCCAACTCGCTGGCCGCCATCGAAGGTGGCGCGCGCCAGGTCGAATGCACCGTCAACGGCATCGGCGAGCGCGCCGGCAACTGCTCGCTGGAAGAGATCGCGATGGTGCTGAAGGTGCGACAGGCGTTCTACGAGCAGGACAGCGCGATCAACACCCCGCGCATCGTCGCTACCTCGCAGCTGCTGCAGCGCCTGGTGGGCATGCCGGTACAGCGCAACAAGGCGATTGTCGGCGCCAATGCCTTCGCCCACGAATCGGGCATCCACCAGCACGGCATGCTGCGTCACCGCGGCACCTACGAAATCATGCGCCCGGAAGACGTGGGCTGGGAAGATTCGCAGATGGTGCTGGGCCGCCACAGTGGCCGCGCCGCCGTCGAAGCGCGCCTGCGCGCACTGGGGTTCTGGCTGGAAGAGGACGAGCTGAAGCTGGTATTCGAACAGTTCAAGGGCCTGTGTGAGCAACAGCGCGTGGTCACCGATGCCGACCTGCAGACGCTGATGCAGGGCGGGTCCACCACGCAGGGCTATCGCCTGGCATCGATGACCATCAGCGACGTCGGCAGCCGCGCCAACGCGCTGGTCGAACTGTCTGACCCGGACGGCAACCGCGTGGCCGAGACTGCACAGGGCGATGGCCCGGTGGATGCGCTGTTCGGCGCCTTGTCTGCCGCCACCGGCGTACAGCTGATGCTGGACAGCTACCACGTGCACAGCGTCGGCATCGGTGCCGACGCGCGCGGTGAGGCCAACCTGAGCGTGCGTCACGAAGGCGTGGAGTACGACGGCACCGGCACCAGCAAAGACATCATCGAAGCCTCCGCGCTGGCCTGGCTGGATGTGGCCAACCGCCTGCTGCGCCAGCGCCAGGCAAACGCTGCCAGCACCACTGAAGCACCCGCCCCCGCTACTGCCTGAGGAACCTGAGATGAGCGCCTTCGACTCCGCCGTGACGCCCGCCTGCCAACAGTGGAACGCGCAGGACTATGCGATCGATGCCGGCTTCGTGCCACAGCTGGGCAGCGCCGTATCGCGCCTGCTCGACGCACGTACGGGCGAACGCATCCTCGACCTGGGCTGTGGCGATGGCGTACTCACCACCGAACTGGCACTCAGCGGTGCGCGCATGCACGGCGTCGATGCATCACCGGAGATGGTGATCGCCGCCCGCGCGCGTGGCGTCGATGCACAGTTGATGGACGGCCATGCGCTGACGTTCGAAGGCGAATTCGATGCGGTGTTCAGCAACGCCGCGCTGCACTGGATGGGCAACCCGGACAGCGTGCTGGAGGGCGTGCGCCGTGCGCTGCGCCCGGGTGGCCGCTTTGTCGCCGAGTTCGGCGGGCATGGCAACGTGGCCACGATCGTCGCCGCGGTACAGGCTGCGCGGCTGGCCCATGGTCATGCTGCCAGCACGTTCCAGTGGTACTTCCCCACTGCCGACGCCTACGCCGACCGCCTGCGCCAGCATGGCTTCCAGGTGCAGCTGATCGAATGCATGCCGCGCGCGACGGCGTTGCCGACCGGTGTTGCCGGCTGGCTGCGGGTATTTGCCGCACCGCTGCTGGACGATCTGCCGGTCGAGGCGCGCGCCACCGTGCGCGCGTCCGCCACGGCCCTGCTGGACGAGCTGCCGCGCAATGCCGGCGGACAACCGCTGGCCGACTACGTGCGGCTGCGTGTGCTCGCACGCCGCCGCTGACCCGCCCCTGTTACTTTCATTCCCGATGTCCGCACCTTCGTACTCCTGCCAGGCAAACGCATGACTTCCGCACCCCGCACCCTGTACGACAAACTGTGGGACGCCCACGTGGTGGTTCCCGAAACCGACAGCGCGCCTGCCGTGCTGTATATCGACCTGCACCTGATCCATGAAGTGACCTCGCCGCAGGCGTTCACCGAGCTGCGCGAGCGCGGCCTGGCGCCGCGTCGACCGGATCGCACCAAGGCGACGATGGACCACTCCACGCCGACCCTGCCTGTCCGCGCCGACGGCACGCTGCCCTACGCCAGCGCCGCCTCCGAGGCACAGGTCGCCACGCTGGCGCGCAACTGCGCCGAGCACGGCATCGAGCTGTTCGACATGGCCTCGGACAACCGTGGCATCGTCCACGTCATCGCCCCGGAGCAGGGTTTCACCCAGCCGGGCATGACCATCGTCTGCGGCGACAGCCACACCTCCACCCACGGCGCATTCGGTTCGCTGGCCTTCGGCATCGGCACCAGTGAGGTCGGCCACGTGCTGGCCACGCAGTGCCTGCTGCAGCGCAAAGCGAAGACCCTGGCGATCACGGTCGATGGCCAGGTCGCGCCCGGCATCGGCGCCAAGGACGTGGTGCTGCACATCATCGGCGTGATCGGCGTCAACGGCGGCACCGGCCATGTCATCGAGTTCCGTGGCAGCACCATCGAAGCAATGGACATGGAACAGCGCATGACCCTGTGCAACATGTCGATCGAGGCGGGCGCGCGCGCCGGCATGGTCGCCCCGGACCAGGTGACGTTCGACTTCGTTGCCGCCACCCCGCGCGGCCCCAAGGGTGCCGACTTCGAGGCGGCCGTCGCACGCTGGACGCAGCTGCGCAGCGACGAAGGCGCGCGCTTCGACAGCGAGGTGCATATCGACGCCGCCGATATCCGCCCGACGCTGACCTGGGGCACCCATCCCGGCACCGCCATCGCGGTGGATGCACCGATTCCCGCTGCCAACGACGCCGCTGCGCAGAAGGGCCTGGACTACATGCATTTCCAGGCGGGGCAGACGCTGGCCGGCACCCCGGTGGACGTGGTCTTCGTTGGCTCGTGCACCAATGGCCGCCTGAGTGACATGCGCGAAGTGGCGCAGGTGCTGCGTGGCCGCCGCATCGCCGAGCGCGTGCGCATGCTGGTGGTGCCGGGGTCGGAAATCGTCAAGCGCCAGGCCGAAGCCGAAGGCATCCATGAGATCGTGCGTGCGGCCGGTGCCGAGTGGCGCGAGCCGGGCTGCTCGATGTGCATCGCCATGAACGGCGATCTGGTCGCCCCCGGCCAACTGGCCGTAAGCACCAGCAACCGCAACTTCGAAGGCCGCCAGGGGCCAGGATCACGCACGCTGCTGGCCTCGCCGATGAGTGCCGCCTGGGCCGCCGTGCAGGGGCATGTTGCCGATGCCCGCGAGCTGTTCGCACAGGAGGTGGCGTGATGAGCGGGTTCCGCACCCTGAGCTCGGCCAGCGTGGTGCTGCGCCAGACCAACATTGATACCGACCAGATCATCCCGGCGCGGTTCCTGTCCACCACCGAGCGCGCCGGCCTGGGCCGCAATGCCTTCAATGACTGGCGCTGGCAGGCCGATGGTTCACCGGTGGCCGACTTCGCCTTCAACCAGCCACATAACGCCGGCCGCAGCATCCTGCTGGCCGGACGCAACTTCGGCTGCGGTTCCTCGCGCGAGCATGCGCCCTGGGCGTTGACCGACCTCGGCCTGCGCGCGATCGTCAGCAGCGAGATCGCCGACATTTTCCGTGGCAACTCGCTGAAGAACGGCCTGCTGCCGATCGTGCTGGACGAGGCCGATGTGCAGGCGCTCATGCAGCGCCCGGACGATGAACTGACCATCGATGTGGCCAGCCGCGAGCTGCGCACGCCCGATGGCCGCGTCTATACCTTCCCGCTGGACGGCTTCTCGCAGACCTGCCTGCTGGAAGGCGTCGACCAGTTGGGGTATCTGTTGGGCCGTGTCCCTGAAATCGAACGTTACGAGAGTGAGCATGCACGCTGAGATCGTTGTACTCCCCGGTGATGGCATCGGCCCGGAAGTGGCCGCCGCTGCGGTTGCCGTCCTGAAAGTCGTCGCCGAGCGCTTCAACCACACCTTCACCTTCAGCGAGCACGATATCGGTGGCATCGCCATCGACCGCCATGGCGAGCCGCTGCCCGCTGCCACCCTGACCGCCTGCCAGGCCGCCAACGCGGTGCTGCTGGGCGCCGTCGGCGGCCCGAAGTGGTCCGACCCGAACGCCAAGGTGCGTCCGGAGCAGGGCCTGCTGGCGATCCGCAAGGCGCTGGGCCTGTATGCCAACCTGCGACCGGTGCGTACCCACGATGCGGCGCTGCATGCCTCGCCGATCAAGGCCGAGCTGCTGCAGGGCGTGGACTTCGTGGTGGTGCGCGAGCTCACCGGCGGCATCTACTTCGGTGACAAGACCCGCGACGCCGACAGTGCCAGCGACTTGTGCCGCTACACCGTGGCCGAGATCGAGCGCGTGCTGCGCAGTGCTTTCCGCCTGGCCCGGCAGCGCCGCGGCAAGGTCACCTCGGTGGACAAGGCCAATGTGCTGGAAACCTCACGCCTGTGGCGTGATGTGGCCGCGCGCATCGGCCGCGAGGAATTCCCGGACGTTGCGCTGGAGCACCAGCTGGTCGATTCGATGGCAATGCACCTGCTGGCCAAGCCGCGCGAGTACGACGTGATCGTGACCGAGAACATGTTCGGCGACATCCTCACCGACGAGGCCTCGATGCTGGCCGGCTCGCTGGGCCTGCTGCCGTCGGCATCGCTGGGCGAGCCGGGCGCGGTCGGCATCTACGAACCCATCCACGGTTCGGCGCCGGACATCGCCGGCAAGGGCATCGCCAATCCCTACGCAACGATCTTCAGTGCGGCGATGCTGCTGCGCCATTCGTTGGGGCTGGAAGCAGAAGCCGCAGCCGTGGAGGCGGCCGTGCATGCCGTGCTGGACGATGGCGTGTTCACTGCCGACCTGGCCGCGAAGGGAACAGCGGTGAGTACGGCGGCGGCCACCGATGCGGTGCTGGCCAGGCTGGGCTGAGTGATCGGGGTACCGGGCGGCGTCCGGTACCCGCTCTCTGCGCATCCCGCACTGGCTCACTCCGTGCGGGATGTTCGCGCTCTGCGGATCGCTCGCGGCCGCGCGCATCTGCGAACTGCTGCATCCGGTCAGGACAGTGCCGTCGTCAGCTCTGGCCACCACGCGTTCATTGATTCGGAGGCTGCCCGAAGGCAAGCCGCTGCGCGACGCTTCGCGTTGCCAGACCTGCACGCCGGCCTGCTGGTGAGCAGTTGTCAGACCGGCATCGAGCAACACGCCTGCCACGTTGATTCTGCCAAGGTCTGCAGCGAACAGGCCAGCCGGTGCGACCAGCACCTTGTCGGTGGCGATGCCCTGGATCTGCAGCGGCGTCTGCAGTTCGATCTGGAAGGCGGGAAGCACCGTGCCCTTGATCGCATGCGAAGACGCCGACACTGCACGGACCTGTTCCGGCCATCCGCTCTGCGGCTGTTCCATCACCTGCTGCAGCAAGCGCCCGACACGGCGCAGGGCCGCATCGTCGGCACGGCACTCGATGGCCGCCGTGAGGTCATTGGCATCTGCACGCTGCTGCCGATCCAGTGGCAACGTTTCCTGCGTGCTGGCAGCTGGGGCAGTACATCCCAACCGATAGCCGTCGCCATCGCTGCTCACCATGATCGACGGGGCCGACGTGTTGCCATCAACCGGTCGTGTGGTCCACACCCGGAAGGGTTCACGCAGCGTGCTCGACTGCAGCTGCAGGCCATGGCGGGCAACGATGCGATCACGCGTTGCAGCGTCGATGACAATGGACAACCCCTGCGCGTCTGCGAAAACGCGCTGGGTCCGGACGCCCTGCGCGGTCAACGGCACCGGCATATCGATGACCGTCACCGAAGCAGCGTCGGCGTCTCCGGCCTGCTCGAAATGCCAGTCACGCAGATGTAGCGGGCGACCGGCTGGATCGCCGTAGCGTGCCGTACGCAGGGTGCTGGCGACGCTCTGCCGGGTATCTGCGCTGGCGCGGCATTCCAGCACGGCAATCAGGTCCTGCTGGAACCGCAGGGTATCGGTCGCTGCCGGCCTTGCATCGGCAAGACCGCTGCAGGCAACCAGCATCAGCGTGCAGGCGGGGATCGTGCGAGGGAACATGCAGGCACTCCGGCCGCTGGACAGCCGGCTATTGTGCCGCGATCCCAGCCAGGATCGCGGCACTTTCTACCGTCCACTCGGAATGTTGCCAATCTGCCGGGGGTTGGCAGTAGATCCACGCCATGCGTGGATGAGCGCAGCCAGAACAAGGAACACCCACGCATGGCGCTCGCACGGCGTGCCTCTACTTGGTGGTGTAGCCACCATTGACCAGGATGGTCTGGCCGGTCATCCACCAGCCATCGGTGACCAGGAAGCGGATCCACGGCACGATGTCGGCGATGTCGGTCAGGCCGGTTCGGGTGAACGCCGACAGCGCCGCCGCCGTCTTGTGGTACGCCTGCGCATCGGCACTCTCGGCCGGATAGAAGAACGGCGTGTCCATCGGGCCCGGGCCGATCGCCGTCACCGAGATACCGCGCTCACCGAATTCCTTCGAGGCCGCACGGGTGAAATGCTCCACCGGCGCCTTGGTGCCGGCATAACTGGAATAGAACGGCGTGTACGCGCCCAGCAGTGAAGTGACCAGGGTGCAGATACGGCCACCGTCATTGACGTGTCGACCCGCTTCCTTGAGGAAGAAGAACGCGGTCTTCGCATTGACCGCACTCATCTGGTCGTACTCGGCCTCGCTGATGTCGACCATCGGCTTCTTCAGCACCTTGCCGACGGTGTTGATGGCGATGTCCGGCCGGCCAACAGCGGCCACGGCATCGGTGAACAGGCGCTCCATCGCTGCCGCCGAGGTCAGGTCCGCCTGCAGCGCCACGGCCTTGCTGCCGGCGGCCTGCACCGCCGCCACGGTCGCCTCGGCGTCGGCCTGGCTGGCGGCACTGTTGTAGTGGATGACGATGGCGCTGGCACCCTGTGCGGCAAAATCGCGGGCAATCAGGCCGCCGAGGTTCTTGGCACCGCCGGCGATCAGCACGGTCTTGCCCTTGAGGGAATGGTCGGTCATGGCGTCGGTCTCGGGGAGGGGCTGGCCGGAGTGGCAACCCTGCCCTGACGACGATATCGTGCAGAAATCGCGGATAAAGCCCGCTACATTGACTTAACCTTCCAGGGCTGGCGAACAATGGACAGGATCGAGCGTTTCCGCATCTTCACCCGGGTCGTGGAGTGCACCAGCTTCACCCGTGCCGCCGACCAGCTCGGCCTCCCGCGCTCCACCGTGTCGGCCGCAGTGGCTGAACTGGAGCAACGCCTGGGCACGCGTCTGCTGCAACGGTCCACCCGGCGTGTATCGACCACCCATGACGGCGATACCTTCTATGTCCGCTGCCTGCGCCTGATCGCGGAAGTGGAAGACGCCGAGTCGCTGTTCCAGCAGGAAGACGCGCCGCCGATGGGCACGCTGAGGATCGACGTGCCCAGTCGCATCGGCCGCTGCATCATCGCGCCGGCGTTGCCCGGGTTCTTCGCGCGCTTCCCGCAGGTGGAACTGGACCTGGGCATGACCGATCGCGCGGTGAACCTGATCGAGGACGGCTGCGATGCCGTGCTGCGGGTTGGCCACCTGGGCGATTCCAGCCTGGTCGCGCGCACCCTGGGCATGCTCGATTTCGTCAACGTGGCCGCGCCCACCTACCTGCGCGAGCACGGCGTGCCGCAGCATCCTGCCGATCTGCATCAGCACCGCGCGGTGAACTACGCTTCACCGACGACGGCGCGGGTGGAGCCCTGGGAGTGGCAGGAAGGCAGCCAACTGCACACGCAGCCGATGCCCGGCTGGGTGCGGGTGAACAGCGCCGAGGCGTCCATTGCCTGCTGCGTGGCAGGCTTGGGGCTGCTGCAGATTCCGCGTTACGACGTGCAGGCGGAACTTCAATCGGGCGCACTGGTGGAAGTGATGCCGCAGTACGTGGCACAACCGTTGCCGGTGACGCTGCTGCAACCGCATCGGCAGCACCGTGCGCAACGCGTGCAGGTGTTCATCGAATGGCTGCTGCCCCTGCTGCGGAACAGCCTTCAGCTGCAGTAGATCCACGCCATGCGTGTCCACCCCGGTAGATCCACGCCATGCGTGCCCACCGCGGTAGATCCACGCCATGCGTGGATGAAGCCTCAATGCCAACCAAGGTTGGCACCTACCAGGCCCACCCCAGTAGATCCACGCCATGCGTGGATGAAGCCTCAGTGCCAACCAAGGTTGGCACCTACCAGGCCCACCCCAGTAGATCCACGCCATGCGTGGATGAAGCCTCAGTGCCAACCAAGGTTGGCACCTACCAGGGGCGGCGGCCGCAGAACCCGGGGCATCACGCCCCGGATTCATCCGGCTTGACCCGGAACCATGCCGCGTACAACGCCGGCAGGAACACCAGGGTCAGCACCGTACCCACGATCAGGCCACCCATGATCGAAATCGCCATCGAGCCATAGAACGCACTGCGCGAGAGCGGAATCATCGCCAGCACGGCCGCCAGTGCAGTCAGCACGATCGGGCGGAAACGGCGCACCGTCGCATCGATGATCGAATGCCAGCGGTCATGCCCGGCGTCGATATCCTGCTGGATCTGGTCGATCAGGATCACCGAGTTGCGCATGATCATGCCGGCCAGCGCGATCGTGCCCAGCAGCGCCACGAAGCCGAACGGGGCGCGGAACAGCAGCAGGAACAACGTGGCACCAATGATGCCCAGCGGCGCGGTCACCAGCACCATCGCCGCGCGCGAGAAGCTGCGCAGCTGCAGCATCAGCAGCGTGGCCACCACGATCAGGAACAACGGCATGCCGGCCTTGATCGAGTTCTGTCCACGTGCCGAATCCTCCACCGAGCCGCCGGTTTCCAGCAGGTAGCCACTGGGCAGCCCTGCCCGGATGCCGTCCAGCGTCGGCACGATCTGCTGCACCACGTCCAGCGCCTGCATGCCGTCGCTGATGTCGGCACGCACGGTCACCGTCGGCAGGCGGTTGCGATGCCAGATGATGCCGTCCTCGAAGGCGTACTCCAGCCGCGCGACCTGCGACAGCGTCACCGCCGTGCCACTGCTGGTGGGCATCGCCAGGCTGCCGATCAGGTCCAGCTGCGCGCGCTCGTTGTCCGGGCCACGCAGCAGCATCTCGATCTGGCGGTTGCCTTCGCGATAGGTGCTCACGCTCATGCCCGACAGCGAACTGCTGAGGAACTGGCTGACCTGGGCACTGCTGACACCCAGCGCACGTGCACGGTCCTGGTCGATCACCAGCCGCACCACTTTGCTCGGCTCGCTCCAGTCCAGATTGACGTTCATCACGTGCGGGTTCTCCCGCACCTTGGCCTCGACCTGGCGCGCGATCGCCTGCACCTGCGCGATGTGCTCGCCGGATACGCGCATCTGCACCGGGTAGCCCACCGGCGGGCCGTTCTCAAGCCGGGTCACGCGCATCTGCACGTCCGGGAACTGCTTGATCACGTCCTTCAGCATCCAGTCGCGGGTCGCTTCGCGGGCCTTGGCGTCTTCGGTGAGCACCACGAACTGGGCGAAGTTGGTCGCCGGCAGCTGCTGGTCCAGCGGCAGGTAGAAGCGCGGCGAACCGGTGCCGACGTAGGCCACGTAGTTGCTGATGCCCTCGCGCTGCTTCAGCAGCGTTTCCAGCTTGGTGGCCTGCGCCTGGGTGGCGGCCAGCGATGCGCCTTCGGCCAGTTCGATGTCCACCATCAGTTCGGGCCGGGTGGAATCGGGGAAGAACTGCTGCGGCACGAAGCGGAACAGCATCAGCGAGCCGATGAACAGCGCGATGGTCGCACCGATCACCCACCAGCGATGGCGGAGGCAGGTATCCAGGAAACCCCGGAAGCGGGTGTAGAACGGCCGCTGGTACGGATCATGGTCGTGCGCATGTTCCTTCGGCGCGATCCAACGCGCGAGCGCCGGGTGGCGGTCGGCCCACTGCAGGCGCTTGGCACGCCAGCGACCGGCAAGACTATCCGGCTTGGGCAGCTGCGGATTGAACAGGTCCGGCAGCATCTTGTCGCCCAGGTACGGGATGAACAGCACCGCTGCGATCCAGGACACCACCAGTGCGATGGTCACCACCTGGAACAGCGAACGGGTGTACTCGCCGGTGCTCGAGGCCGCCGTTGCAATGGGCAGGAAGCCGGCCGCGGTAATCAGCGTACCGGTCAGCATCGGGAACGCGGTCGATTCCCAGGCGAAGCTGGCCGCACGCAGGCGGTCGTAGCCCTGCTCCATCTTGGTGGCCATCATTTCCACCGCGATGATCGCATCGTCCACCAGCAGGCCCAGCGCCAGCACCAGCGCGCCCAGCGAGATCTTGTGCAGGCCGATGTCGAAGTAGTGCATGACGAAGAAGGTCATCGCCAGCACCAGTGGAATGGTCACGCCCACCACCAGGCCGGTGCGCAGGCCCAGCGAGAAGAAGCTGACCAGCAGCACGATCACCACCGCTTCGGTCAGCACCTGCACGAACTCGCCCACCGACTCTTCCACCGCATGCGGCTGGTCGGACACCTTGCGCAGCTGCATGCCGGCCGGCAGGGTCTTCTGCAGGCGCTCGAACTCGGCATCCAGGGTGGCACCGAGTTTCAGGATGTCGCCACCATCCTTCATCGCTACCGCCAGGCCGATCGCATCCTGGCCCATGAAGCGCATCTTCGGCGAGGCCGGATCGGCAAAGCCACGCTTCACCTCGGCGATGTCGCCCAGGTGCAAGGTCCGCTCGCCGGCCTGGATCGGGAACTTGCGGATGTCCTCGATCGAATCGAACTGGCCGGTCACGCGCAGCTGCACGCGGTCGGTCGGGGTTTCGAAGAAGCTGGTGGCGGTCACCGCGTTCTGGTCGGCCAACGCCTGCTGCACCTGCTGCAGCGACACGCCCAGCGTGGCCAGCTTGGTGTTGGACAGCTCGATCCAGACCTTCTCGTCCTGCAGGCCGACCAGGTCGATCTTGCCGACGTCGGGCACGCGCTGCAGTTCCAGCTGGATGCGGTCGGCATAGTCGCGCATCACCGCGTAGTCGAAGCCTTCGCCGGTCAGCGCATAGATGTTGCCGAAGGTATCGCCGAACTCATCGTTGTAGAACGGCCCGACGATCTCGCGCGGCAGCGTCGCCTTGATGTCACCCACGCGCTTGCGCACCTGGTACCAGAGGTCGGGAATCTGCTTGGAACGCAGGCTGTCGCGGGCCATGAAGATCACCTGCGATTCGCCCGGGCGCGAGTATGAGCGGATGAACTCGTACTCGCCGGTGTTCATCAGCGCCTTCTCGATCGGCTCGGTCACCTGCCGCGAGACCTGCTCGGCGGTGGCACCGGGCCACATCGTGCGCACGACCATCGCCTTGAAGGTGAACGGAGGATCTTCAGACTGGCCCAGGTGCTTGTAGGACCATGCACCGATGACGGCGAAGGCAAGCATCGCAAACAGCACCAGCGGGCGATTGCCCAATGCCCATTCGGAGAGATTGAAGCGGCGCACGGATCAGTGCCCCTTGCCTGCGGCCGGCGCAGCGGCCGGCGTGGACGCCGGTGCCAGCACAGGACGATTCTGGCGGTCGACCGGCGTCACCACCTGGCCTTCGCGCAGCAGGTGGCCGCCGGCGGCCACCACCCAGTCGCCGGCGGCCACGCCGGACAGCACCGGCACCGCCTGCGCACCGTAGGCACCGACGGTCACCGGGGTGGCCTTCAATGCACCATTGGACGGATTGACCACCCACACGCTGGCCTTGCCATCACTGCCGCGCAGCACCGAGCCGAGCGGCAGCTGCAGGGTGCCACTGCGGCCAGCGGCGGCGAACACCCGCGCGCTCTGGCCCAGTTCCACTTCGCTCAAGGCTTCCGGTGCCAGGCTGACCCGCGTGGCATAGGTGCGTGCCTGTGCATCGGCGGCCGGCGCGATCTCGCGCAGGGTGCCCGGCAGCAGCTGGCCCGGGCGGTTCCACAGTTCCACCTGCACCGCCTGCCCCACCTTGTAATCACGGATGCTGCTTTCCGGCAGCGCGATCAACACTTCGCGGCCACCGTCTGCGGCCAGGGTGAACACCGTCTGCCCGGCACTGACCACCTGCCCGGCTTCGGCCTGGCGGCTGGCGATCACACCGTCGACCGGCGCGCGCAGCTGCGCGTACTCGGCCTGGTTGCGGGCCACCGCCAGGTTGGCGCGGGCGGCATTGGCCTGGCCCTGTGCGGCCTTGAACGCGGCAGTCTGCTGGTCCAGCGTCGAGCGGCTGACCAGCTGGTCTTCGGCCAGCTTGGCGTAGCGCTTCTGGTCATCGCGCGCGCGCACCAGGTCGGCTTCCGCCGCCGCCAGCTGCGCCTGCGAGGCGGCCGCCTGCGAGGAATAGTCGGCCGCGTCCAGTTCGGCCAGCAGCTGGCCCTTCTTCACACGTTGCCCGGCGTCGACATGGCGCTTGACCAGGTTGCCACCGACGCGGAACGACAGCGGACTCTCCTGGCGGGCACGTACCTCGCCGGGGTACGCCGCCGGTGCCTGCCCGTCCTGCGTGGTGGGATGCACCACCAGCACCGGGATGGCCACCACCGGCTCAGCGGCCTGCCTGCCACAGGCTGCCACTGCCACCGCCAGCACGCCAACGCCCAACCAACGCATGTTTTTCATGGGGTACAAGACCTGAAAAGGAATCCCGGGGGGACGCGCCGGCAACATACTGTTGCGACACGGCCATTAGTGAACCAGCCGGTATAGTATAAATATCGAACCGCTTGGTCTAGTATTAGCGCGATGATTTCTCCCACTTCCCGAAAGCCGTCGGCCAAGCCGGCTGCCAAGGCTGCCGGCCCCGGGCGCCCCAAGGACCTGGGCAAGCGCGCGGCGATCCTCGAGGCAGCCAAGACACTGTTCATCGAACAGGGCTACAGCGGCGTGAGCATGGACAGCATCGCTGCCCAGGCCAACGTGTCGAAGCTGACCGTATACAGCCATTTCGGCGACAAAGAGACCTTGTTCTCCGAAGCTGTGCAGTCCAAGTGCATGGAGATGCTGCCCGACGCCTTGTTCGTGGCAGACGTGGAAGGCCCGCTGCGCGATCAGCTGATCGGCATCGGCATGGCCTTCTTCGAGATGATCACCTCCGATGCTGCGCTCTCCATCCAGCGGGTGATGATGGCGCCGGAGACCGATGAACGACTGCGCGAGCTGTTCTGGCAGGCCGGCCCCAAGCGCACCTGTGAGGCCCTGGCCGATTTCATGCGTTCGCGCAGCGAGCGCGGCGAGCTGGACATCCCCGACCATGCAATCGCCGGCCAGCAGTTCCTGACGCTGGTGAAGGGCGAAGTGCACATGCATATGATGTGCGGCATGCCACTGTCCCCGGTCGAGACCGATGCGGCGATCCATGTGGCGGCCAGTGTCGATTTCTTCCTGCGCGCCTATGCGCCGCGAGGGGCCGGGACGGCTGGATAACCAAAACTGAACGAACCGGAGGTCGCGATGACTTCCGGCACTGCGACCCCGGCCACCCGGCAGCTGATGCTCTGGGCGCGCCGCCGGCCTCCGGCACCGGTAAAATGGCCGGCCCACTGCGCTGGATTTGAACCTCATGACGATTGATTACGCCCACGCCCGCGAACTGATGGTGGAACAGCAGATCCGTCCCTGGGACGTGCTGGACATCAAGGTGCTCGACGTCCTCGCCCGCCTGCCGCGCGAGGCCTTCGTCGCCGACGCGCACCGGGCGCTGGCCTACGCCGATGTCGAACTGCCGATCGGCAACGGCCAGAAGATGATGAAGCCGGTCATCGAGGGTCGTACCCTGCAGGCACTGGATCTGCAGCCGGGTGACGAAGTGCTGGAAATCGGCACCGGCAGCGGCTTCCTCTCGGCCTGCATCGGCGCGCTGGCGCGCGACGTGCTGAGCCTGGAAATCGACCCGGACCTGGCCGCCGCTGCCCGCGCGCGCCTGGATGCATCGGGCCTGGGCACCAACGTACGCGTGGAAGTTGCCGATGCGCTGAGCTGGCAGACCGAGCGTCGCTTCGACGTGATCTGTGTCACTGGCGCGGTTGACGTGGTGCCGTCACAGTTCGCTTCATGGCTGCGTCCGGGTGGTCGCCTGTACGTGATCCAGGGCCGTTCGCCGGCCATGGAAGCACTGCTGGTGAAGGCCGATGGCAGCACCGAATCGCTGTTCGAGACCGATATCGATTACCTGCGTGGTGCCGCCCCGGCCCCCCAGTTCCACCTCTGAGTCCAAGGAAGCCGCAATGATCCGCCGATCCCTCGCTGTTGCGCTGGCCACTGCCCTGCTGCCGTTGTCCGCCCATGCTGCCGACCTGCTGCAGGTCTACGAAATGGCGCGCAATGGCGACCCGCAGCTGTCCGCCGCCGAATCCACCCGGCTGTATGACAAGGAAGGCGCCGTGCAGGCGCGTGCTGCCCTGCTGCCGCAGATCAACGGCCAGGCGCAGCTCAGCCGCACCCGCACCGAAGCCGACCACGATGCCAACTCCGGCACCGTCACCAGCAAGCGCCGCAACTACACGATCGACGGTTCGCAGACGCTGTTCAACTGGACGCAGATCAACAACCTGCGTTCGCAGCGCGAGCTGAGCAAGGCGGCGGATTTCACCCTGGATTCGGCCAACGACAATCTGATCGTGCGCACCTCGGCCGCCTACTTCAACGTGCTGGTGGCGATCGAATCGCTGAACGCCGCACAGACCAATGAAGCGGCCGCCAAGAAGCAGTTCGACTTCGCCGACAAGCGCCTGGAAGTGGGCCTGGCGCCGATCACCGACGTGCACGAAGCGCGCGCGCAGTACGACCAGGCGCGTGCCAACGCGATCGTTGCGCAGAACACCCTGGCCGACAATTACCAGGCCCTGACCGAACTGACCGGCCAGCCGGTGGTCAACCTGAAGGGCCTGCCGGCCGACTTCCGCCCGGAAGTGCCGGCCAACCGTGGCAACATCGACCAGCTGGTGGCCCAGGCCAGCGGCCAGAACCCGGCGCTGAAGGCGCAGGAACTGAAGGTCAGCGCCGCTGAAGCCGGTGTGCAGGCCGCCCGTGGTGGTCACTACCCGACCCTGTCGCTGGGCGGCAGCTGGGGCAAGAGTGCAACCTGGGGCGACAGCGTCGGCGCAGGCTCGCTGTCCCCGGATGCGCGTACCAACAGCATCGGCCTGACCCTGAGCGTGCCGATCTTTGCCGGTGGCGCCACCCAGTCCGGCGTGCGCCAGGCCCTGGCCCAGCGTGACATCGCGCAGGATGGCTACGAGCAGCAGAAGCGCGCGCTGGACCGCAACACCCGCAATGCCTACCAGACCCTGGTGCAGGGCATCAGCGAAGTGGAAGCCCGTCGCCTGGCGGTGGTCTCCGCACAGAGCGCCTACGACGCATCGCAGGTTGGCCTGGAAGTCGGCACCCGCACGGTGCTGGACGTTATCCAGAACCAGCGCATCCTGTTCTCCGCACAGCTGGACTACGCACAGGCGCGCTACACCTTCCTGCAGAACCGGCTGCTGCTGAGCCAGTCGCTGGGCGCCCTGGATGTTGCCGAGCTGCAGGACATCAACCGCCTGCTGACCCTGGATGCAGGCAACCCGGCGACGACCACGACCTCGAACTGAGGTTGGATGGCGCATCCACGCTGAAGCGTGGATCCCCTCGAAAAGCCACCCGCACGGGTGGCTTTTTCGTTGCGCGATGGCATGGCCACCGATGGCGTGGCGCTACCCCGCGCGCCCTGCACGCTGACGCAGGAACTGGACCGCCAGCAGCACCGCCAGCAGCACCAGCATCGGCACGAACATGCGGGACATGACCGCCGGCAACAGGCACAGCGCCGTCGCCAGGGGGGCCAGCACATTGGCGATGAGTGCCCGGTTTGCATGTGCAGTCGTGGCATGCCATGGGCCGCGGGCGACGCCCAGGCACACCGCGGCAAGCACCAGCAGGCCCGTGGGGCCCGGCAGCTGCGGCAACCATCCCTCCGTCAGCGACACCGCCAGTGCTGCCGCCAACACGGTCAGCGATATCGTCACCGCCACGGCCGCGTGGTCGCTGCCATCATCCGAACGGGGCAGCCACACTTCCAGCCCCAGCCGCGCGGCCAACAGCAGCGATACCACCTGCAGTGCCGCCAGCCCCGCCGCACCGGCCAACGGCAACAGCGGCAGCAGCCATTGCAGCTGCGGCACCCCCTGCAGGGCCACCGACAGCGGGCGCGTGCTGGCCAGTGCGGAAAACTCGACCAGACCCGACTGCAGGGCAGCCAGCAGCATCAACCACACCATCACCGCCAGCACCGTCGCGCCAGCCGTCCGCGAAACCTGTGAGCGGGGCCGCTGCAGCACCCCGGCAAACCCGGCCAGCAAGCCGGCACCCAGCAGCACACCCAGCAACGGCACGCTGGCCGCAAGCACACCTCCCAGTCCGAAGCGATAGGGCGCGGTGGCCGAGGGCAGCCAGGGAATCCAGTGCGC
The DNA here is from genome assembly GCF_056759755.1 of Stenotrophomonas sp. STEN046. Lineage (NCBI taxonomy): Bacteria > Pseudomonadati > Pseudomonadota > Gammaproteobacteria > Lysobacterales > Lysobacteraceae > Stenotrophomonas > Stenotrophomonas sp. STEN046. Next base: position 20,202 of record NZ_JBRRDR010000040.1, on the reverse strand, counting down.
GTAGTGCACGTGGCGTGCGGCCAGCAGCAACAACAGCAGGCCGATACCCAGCTTCACCGCCAGCAGCGCGCTCGCCAGCAGCAGTGCGCGTGGCGTGCGCAGCAGCGCCGTGGCAATGCCCAGCAGCAACAGCATGATCGACGCCGCCAGTGGCAATGGCATCCACTGCGCGGGCGCTGCGTCCACGACCACGCCGGCGGCATACAGATGGCGCGCCATTGATTGCGCCAGGCCGGCGACAGTGGCGGTCAATTCAATCAGCAGGGCCATCACCAGCAGGTCGGCCACCGGCTTGCCCCAGGCGGCGCGAAGCAGGCCATGCAGGCCGGAGGCCCCCGGCGTGCGACGCATCGCCTCGCGCAGGCAGTACAGCATCGGCGCGGCACCGAGCGCCGCCAGCAACAGGCTCAGGACAATGGCCGGGCCTGCCCGCGCCGCCGTGTACTGGCCCACCAGCGCGATGACACTGCCGCCCATCAGCAGCGTCACCGCCACGACCCACAGGTGATCGGTACCCAGCCGGTCGGTCTCCGCGCTGGCCTGTGGTGCATCCCTGTTGTCGCCGATCATTCAAAGCTCCCTTGATGTCGCCCAAGCGTGGTCGACAGCAGGCTGGCAGCCTGACGCGGGATGCGGAATCGGAATCTGTGCAAACGCCACCATGATGTGATGGCTTGCACGCCGCCGAGGGCAGAACAGGGGCGCCTACGACAGACCGAGCACCATCAAGCAGGCTTGATGCAGGTGATCACGACAGGCGCGCAGCGCGCCGTTCGGTGCAGGCCATGCGGCGGCCGGCGTACTGTCAGCTGCGCGGAGGCGGCAGATGCGGTGAAACCAGCTGTACCGTCCGCTGCAGCGCGCCACGACCATTGCTGACCAGCGTGCAGCCAGCACGCGCCATGTCCTCGCGCACCTGCGCATCGTCGAGCAGGTGCAGCAGCAGGTCGCCCACGGCCTGCGCGTCCTCGCCGATCAGCAGTGCCCCGGCCTCGCGCATGCGCCGCGAGATCTCTGCGAAATTGTGCAGATGCGGGCCGGTCACCGCAGCGGTTCCCATGGCGGCCGGTTCCAGAAGGTTGTGTCCACCGATGGCCTGCAGGCTGCCGCCGACGAAGGCGACCTGCGCGCAGCCGTAGAACGGCATCAGCTCGCCGAGCGTGTCGATGACGAAGACATCGCAGCCAGCCACCGGCCACTTCTGCGCGCGACGGGTGGCCACGTTCCAGCCCTGCTCGCGTGCCAGCGCCTCGACCCGGGGAAACCGCTCGGGGTGGCGCGGTGCCCACAGCAGCAGCAGATCCGGATGCTGCTGGCGCAGGCGACGGTGCAGGTCGATGACCGCCTGCTCCTCGCCTTCATGGGTACTGGCTGCAATCCAGACCGGGCGCGAGGCAGGCACATGGGCGCGGAACTGTTCGATGAAAGGCTGCACGTCGGGAGTGGCGATATCGAACTTCAGATTGCCCAGTGCCTGCACCTGCTCCGGCGCCGCACCCAGCTGCACGAAGCGCGCGGCATCGTCCTGCGACTGCGCCGCCACGCAGGTGACCGTGCGCAGCGCACGACGGATAAGTGCGGCCAGCACGCGATAGCCACGCAGCGAGCGCGCCGACAGGCGGGCATTGAGGATGTAGACCGGGATGCGGCGGTCGCGGCAGCCAAACAGCATGTTCGGCCACAGCTCGGTTTCCAGGATCAGCGCCAGGCTGGGCTGGAAGTGGCCCAGGAAGCGATTGACGCTGCCCGGCACGTCGTAGGGCAGATACACGTGGTCCAGGGCATCGCCCCATAGCGCGCGTACCCGCTCCGAGCCCGTCGGGGTGATGGTGGTGATGACCCAGCGGATATCCGGACGCTGCTCGCGCAGCGCATTGACCAGCGGCGCGGCGGCATTGACCTCGCCCACCGACACCGCGTGCAGCCAGACCCTCGGCTGCCCGGTCGGCTGCGGGTAGGAGGCGTAGCGCTCATCCCAGCGCCGGAAGTACTCGCGGACCCGGAAACCCCGCCAGACCAGGTGATACACGGTGATCGGCAGCAGGAGGTAGAGCACGGCCGAATACAGGCCGCGCAGGATCCATTCGACAGGGTCTTTGCGCATGCGGCAAGGATACGGGAGCCCCCCGGGAAAGACACGCGGCCGGGTTGGTAGAATGGCCCCATGTCCGATGCCTCTACCGCCGTCCGTCCGTCGCTGCGCGATCCCCGCAACTGGCCGATGTTCGCCGCCATGTTCGGCGCCTTCGCCATTGCCCGCCTGCCCTGGTTGCTGCAGCGGGCACTGGGCCGTGGCGTCGGCTGGGTCAGCTGGCGCCTGCTCGCCAGCCGCCGCCGCGCCGCCGAGGTCAACCTCACGCTGTGCTTCCCGGAAAAGGACGAAGCGTGGCGCCAGCGCCTGGTGCGCGACAGCTTCGACGCACTGGGTGTGGGTGTGTTCGAGTGCATCCGCGCCTGGTGGGGCAGCATCGCCAGCATCCGCCCGCATGTGCAGATCGAAGGCCTGGAGCACCTGCGGCAGATGCAGGCCGAAGGCCGCGGCGTGCTGCTGGTTTCGGGCCACTTCATGACCCTGGAAATGTGCGGCCGCCTGCTGTGCGACTACGTCGACCTGTCGGGCATGTACCGCAAGCACAAGAACCCGGTGTACGAGTGGGCGGTGAAGTTTGGCCGCCTGCGCTACGCCAAGGCGATGTACGCCAACGAAGACATCCGTGCCACCGTGCGCCACCTGAAGAAGGGCGGCTTCCTGTGGTACGCGCCGGACCAGGACATGCGCGGCAAGGACACCGTATTCGTGCCGTTCTTTGGCCATACCGCATCCACCATCACCGCCACCCACCAATTGGCGCGCATGACCGGTTGCGCGGTGATTCCGTACTTCCACCGTCGCGAAGGCGGCAAGTACTTCCTGAAGATCGGCGCACCGCTGGAGAACTTCCCCAGCGAGGACGTGGAAGCCGATACCGCGCGGGTCAACCAAGCCATCGAGCAGATGGTGCGCGAGGCACCGGACCAGTACCTGTGGATCCACCGTCGCTTCAAGCGCCAGCCCGGCGGACGCAGCGATTTTTACAAGTAACACGGTGGTTGCGGTGGCTTGATCCACTTCATCCACGCATGGCGTGGATCTACTGCCGGTTCGGGTGGCTTCATCCCATCCACGCATGGCGTGGATCTGCTGCCGGTTCCGGTGGCTTCATCCCATCCACGCATGGCGTGGATCTACTGCCGGTTCCGGTGGCTTCATCCCATCCACGCATGGCGTGGATCTACTGCCGGTTCCGGTGGCTTCATCCCATCCACGCATGGCGTGGATCTACTGGCCGGCTTCTGCAGTAGATCCACGCCATGCGTGGATGCTCTGCGGACAGGTACCGGGGTCTACAGCGGCCATCGGCACCATGCATGTGGATACTCTCCCACAGTGCATGACAACCCGGCCCGGACCGGGTTGGCCAGGATGTACCTGGCCTTCTCATGAAGGGCTTCATCGGTCCGTACTGCATGGTCGTGGTACCCGTGCTGCCACAACGCGCCCCGACGGCCGAGATGTCGATTCAACAGGCGGCTGCTACGGGATTTGAGCAAAGACATGCACTCGGCCAACGTTCCTTTCTTCAGCTCCATGAGCCAATGCAGGTGGTCGGGCATCACCACCCACGCAAGGCTGTGGCTGAAGCCGCTACGTTCGACAAAGCGCAGGGTGTCCACCAGCAAGGCAACATTGGAAACATCGGAGAAGAAGCGTTGCCGCCCCGACGTCGCCGTCGTCAATGCGTACACGTTGCCGGTGCTGGAGTACCGACCGTAGCGGAGGCGGGGGCTGGCCATCGGCATAGCGTCGGGCCAATGCGTCAGTGACACCATCGGCCGATGGCGTGTTGCCGCCTCGGGAAAGCTTCATCCACGCATGGCGTGGATCTACTGCGCCCGGCTGTCGGGCGATGCTTCCGGTTCGCGCGACAACAACGTGCCGACGAACAGCGCGGCCAGCAGCACGGTCAGGCCGCCCCAGAACGCGGAATAGAACGCGAGATGGGTATTGAACGGGAACACGGTGACCGCCAGTGCCAGCATCGCCGGCCGCGCGCGCTCACGTGCGGCTGCGGGTGCGAAGCGCCAAGCGCGCCACGCCTGCGCCGCAGCTGCCAGCGATAGCAGCAGCCCCAGCACGCCGGTTTCGGCAAGGATTTCCAGCACGATCTGGTGCGCGTGCAGCGCCGGGGCATCACCCCACACCGCCGTCCCCTGCGCGGCCACACACTGCGGGTAGGCGTCGCGGAAGCCACGTGCACCCACCCCGTTGATCGGGTGTTCCTCAATCATGCACAGCGCCGCCGACCAGATCCGCGCGCGCCCCGACAGCGCCTGTTCGACGCCATCATCGCCGCCTTCCCAGGCCTGCGCCGTGCGCGCCACACGATCACGCAGCTGCGGCACGCTGGTGGCAAGCACGCCGGCACCCAGCAGTGCAGCCAGCGCCAGCATGCCCAGCCGCAGCCATCCCAACTGGCGCACGCCGCTGTAGAGCACGACCAGACCGAAGGTGATCCACGATGCGCGCGAGCCCGCCAGCAACACCACCACGCCCACCGCCATTACCGCCAACAACCAGCCCGGCGTGCCGAAGCGGCGCACGGCGGGCAGCACCAGGAACGGCGAAAGGCTGGCCAGCACCTGGCCGAACTTCAGGTTGCACGGCCCCAGCGCACCGCTGAGGCGATCGGCCAATGCGGCTTCTTCGGCCGGACATAGTGCACGCCCGCTGATGGCAAGCTTGATTTCCTGCAGCGACCAGAACCACGGGCTGGTACCGGCCACGGCCTGCACCAGCGCGTCCAGTGTCCACAGCCCGGTGATCAGCGCCAGCCCGCCCAGGGTCAGGCGGCGCCTTTGCGGTGTGGCCACGGCAATGGCCACCAACCACATGAAAGGCAGATAACGCAGCCCCGCAGCGGCTTTGGTCCACGCCGCCGACGGGTCGACCGCATCAAAGGCCGAGAGCGCCTGCGGCAGCCAGTAGCCCAGGAACAGGATGGACGTCAGTGCCCACGCTGCCGGACTCAACAGGAGCGGACGATGCTGCACGCGGCGGATGACCATGCGTGCGGCGGCATACAGCGCGCCCAGGCCCAATACCGTTTCTGCGATGCCGGGCAGCGGCCACAACGCAACGTAGGCCAGCACCCACCAGGGCGCCCAGCGCCCGGCGCGTTCGTCGCGCAGGGGCGGTGCGGCGTCAGCCGGCGAGGTCGGCATAGAGGCGGAGGGTATCGCGCTGCATGGCCTGCAGGGTAAACGGGATACGGGCGGGCAGTGAGGGCGGCTGCGCCAGCAGGGCCAGCGCACGTTCACCCAGGGCCTGCGCGTCGCCCAGCGGCACCGCACCTTCGGGCTGCAGCTGCTGCAGCAGTTCGCCAACGCCGCCATGGTTCCAGCCCAGCACCGGACGGCCTACCGAAAGCGCTTCAACCACGGTGCGGCCGAAGGCTTCCGGCTTGTCCGACAGCTGCAGCACCAGATCGCTGGCAGCATAGGCCTGGGCGATGCGTGCGGTAGGTGTACTGATGTGCACCGCCTCTGCCACGCCGAGCCGCGTTGCCTGCCTGCGCAGGTCCGCCACGTAGGCTTCACGGCCGGGTTCATCGGTGCCCAGCATCCACAGCTGCGCCGGCACCCCGGCCGCGCGGACATCGGCCAGCAGCTGCAGCGCATGCGCATGGCCTTTCAGCCGGGTGCCGCGGCCGGGCAGCAGCAACAGCGGCCCGTCGATCCCGGCCAGCCAAGGGTAGTCGGCAGCCAGTGCCAGCCGTGGCCGCCGGTCAGCCCGCGCCACACGCGGGAACTGGCTGACATCAACGCCGCGCGGGATCACCTGCAGCGTGCTGTCGGGCACGGTGGGGTAATGCGTGCGCACGTAGTCGCGAACGCTGTTGGAAACGCAGATCACGCGTTCGCCACTGGTCATCACCGCGCTGTAGCGGCTGGGCGAATTGAGCCCGTGCACGGTGGTCACCCAGCGCGGGCGCTGGGCCGGTTGCATCGCGCGGATCGCATACAGGCCCAGCCATGCAGGCAGGCGCGAACGGGCGTGAACGATGTCCGCCCCGACTTCGGTGAACAGACGGCGCAGGGTCGGCAGGTGGCGCAGGGTCAGCAGCGACTTGCGGCCGATATCCAGGGTCAGGTGCTCGGCGCCGCTGTCGAGCAGCGGCTGCACCAGGCGGCCACCGGCCGACACCACCAGCGCGCGATGGCCGGCAGCGACCAGTGCCGCAGCAATTTCCAGGGTCGAGCGCTCGACACCGCCGGAGTGCAGCGCCGGCAGCAACTGCACCACGGTCAATCGGCGCATCGGGGAGAGCCTCTGGTCAGTCGACCAGCACGAACACGGAGCCGCAGTACGCGCACTTCGCTTCGCCGTTGGGCTCGTCTTCGATCGGCAGGTACACCCGCGGATGCGAGTTCCACAGCGCCATTTCCGGGGTCGGACAGCTCAGCGGCAGATCGCTGCGGTGCACGGTGTAGCGCTTTTCGGCGTTGGCGGGCGCGGTGGCGGTATGGCTCATGGCAGATGTCGATGAACGGATTGCGAGGCCTGCGATTCTAGCATCTGGGCCACGCCAGCACTGCGCTGCAACAGGGCAGCGGGCCAACCGCACCGATCCTGCACAGCGTGGGCGTCGGGTTGGCGCCGCCGGCCACGGCGATTTCTTCAATCGATCCAAGGGCTTCCCGCCGGATACCGGCCCAGCGGCGTATTTTCCGCATTTGGATCGAACTAAATGGCACTTGTCAGCGCGCCGCGAGCTGTTGCAGCATCGGCCCAGGTCCTGAACGGACCGATTGCCATTCCGACCCGATCGCACGGCCTGTCCCCCACCAGACCTGCATCGCCTGCCACCGCTGCCAGCGCAGCGGGCCGGGCGATGCTGTCTGCAGCGCACGCTGATGCGGGTTCTGCCTGCCGCCTGCCTTGTTGGAGACCCTGCATGACCTTGTCCGATCCGCGCCGCGCCCTGCTTCCGCTCGCCCTGGCCCTTGCCTGCGCGACCACTGCGACGCCGGTGCTGGCGCAAGGCCTGCAGACCTCCTTTGAACCGGGCCAGCCGGTACCCACCACGGCCGAAGCAGCGCTCGCGGTCGAGATCGGCCGCGGCCCCGCCGCGCCGTATGCCGCCAAGCGCAATGTCGGCTACAGCGGCCTGCACGCCCTGCGCTACAGCAGCAAGGGCGGCCAGGCCCAGCGCGAACTGTTCAAGACCGACCTGCTGATCGAAGCCGATACCACGCTGTCCTGGCTGGTGCTGCCGGAGATCGTCGGCACCGACACGGTGGCCTCGACGCATGTGTCGCTGGACCTGCTGCTGGACGATGGCAGCCGCGTGTCCGCCAGCGCCGCGCGTGACCAGCACGGCATCGCCCTGGGGGCCCAGGCGCAGGGCGAATCGAAGACACTGTATCCGCAGCAGTGGGCGCGCAAGGCCGTGCGCCTTGGCGATGTGCCGGCACTGATGGGCCGCCGCGTACGGGCCATCGAACTGGCCGTGGCCAGCGCCGATGGCGCGCCCGTGGCCGGCTGGATCGACGATGTGCGGCTGGACGCACAGCCACGACAGGTACCGCAGCGCGCATCGGACTGGGTACTGACCACCCGTGGCACACAGGCCAACGGCACCTTCTCGCGCGGCAACAACTTCCCCGCCACGGCCGTGCCACATGGCTTCAACTTCTGGACGCCGGTGACCGATGCCGGTGCGCTGAACTGGCTGTACCGCTGGAATGAACAGAACGATGCGCAGAACCGGCCGCAGCTGCAGGCGTTGGCGCTCAGCCACCAGCCCAGCCCGTGGATGGGCGACCGCCAGACCTTCCAGGTGATGCCCTCGGCCACCCGCGGTGTTCCCGAGGCCGACCGCAGCAAGCGTGCGCTGTCATTCGACCGTGCCCGCGAGAGCGCCCGCCCCTACCGCTATGACGTGCACTTCGACAATGGCATCGCCGCCGCGATCGCACCGACCGACCACGCCGCACTGTTCCGCTTCGACTTCCCGGCAGGGGGTGATGCCAACCTGTTGTTCGACAACGTGGATGCACGTGGCGGACTGACCCTGGACGCCGCCACGCAGACCCTGTCCGGCTACACCGACACCCGTAGCGGCCTGTCCAACGGCGCTACCCGCATGTATGTGGTGGCCAGCTTCGACAGGCCATGGCGCAGCAGTGGCCGCATCGACACCGGCCGCCCCAGTGGCTACATCAAGTTCGATACCGCGCAGGGACGCACGGTGACGATGCGCATTGCCACCTCGTTGATCTCCATCGAACAGGCGCGGCACAACCTCGCACTCGAGATCGCCGCCGCCGATACGCTGGAAACCGTGGCCGGGCGTGCACAGGATGCATGGGATGAGCGCCTGGCCCGATTCGATATCGGCACGGCCAGCGACGACCAGAAGACCACGCTGTATTCCAGCCTGTACCGTCTCTACCTGTACCCGAATTCCGGCCACGAGAATGCCGGCACCGCCACCGCACCGGACTGGCGCTATGCCAGCCAGGCCAGTGCCGAGGACAACAACACCGATGGCAGCGCCACGCGCAGCTTCGCACCGGTGCGCGACGGCAAGGTGTTCGTCAACAACGGCTTCTGGGATACCTTCCGCACCACCTGGCCGGCGTATGCGCTGTTCACCCCGCAAGATGCGGGGCAGCTGGTGCAGGGCTTCATCGAGCAGTACCGCGCCGGCGGCTGGATCGCGCGCTGGTCCTCGCCCGGTTATGCGGACCTCATGGTCGGCACCAGTTCCGATGTTGCCTTCGCCGATGCGTGGCTGAAAGGCATCGGTGGCTTCGATCCGCAGGAGGCCTATGCGGCAGCACTGAAGAACGCCACCGTGGTGCCACCGGATCGTCATGTCGGCCGCAAGGGCATGCAGCGCTCGACCTTCCGCGGCTATGCAAGCGCCGATGTGCACGAAGGCATGTCGTGGACGATGGAAGGGGCGCTCAACGACTTCGGCATCGCCAACATGGCCGATGCGCTGGCCAAGCGTGCAGCAACGCCTGCCGCGCGCGAACGCTATGCCACCGAGGCCGCGTACTTCCGCTACCGCGCCGCCAGCTACGCCACCATGTTCGACCCGGCCGCCGGCTTCTTCCAGGGACGCAGGCCCGATGGCAGCTGGCGCCTGCAGGCCAAGGACTATGACCCGCGCGTGTGGGGCCACGACTACACCGAATCCAACGGCTGGACGTTCGCCTTCACCGCCGCCCACGATGGTGAAGGCCTGGCGGCACTGTACGGTGGCCGCGACAAGCTGGCCGCCAAGCTCGATACCTTCTTCGCCACGCCGGAAACGGCCGATGCCGCCTTTGCCGGTTCCTATGGCGGCACCATCCACGAGATGACCGAAGCGCGTGATGTGCGCATGGGCATGTACGCCCACAGCAACCAGCCGGCGCACCACATCCCGTGGATGTACCTGTACGCCGGGCAGCCGTGGAAGACCCAGCAGCACGTGCGCGAGATCCTGTCGCGGCTGTATGTCGGCAGTGAGATCGGCCAGGGCTACCCGGGTGACGAAGACAACGGCGAGACCTCGGCCTGGTATGTACTGGCCTCGCTGGGCCTGTATCCGCTGCGCATGGGTTCGCCGGAATACGCGATCGGTTCGCCTGCGTTCGAACATGCCCGTGTGGAGTTGCAGGGCGGCGCCGTGCTGACCGTCAATGCCGCCAACAATTCGCCGCAGAACGTGTACGTGCAGTCGCTGAAGATCAACGGCCAGCCTTGGAGCAAGACCTGGGTGCCGCACGACGTGATCGCCAAGGGCGCGACCCTGGACTTCGTGATGGGCCCGCAGCCCTCGCGCTGGGGCAGCGGTGCCGACGATGTCCCGCGCTCGCTGACCGCGCGCGGCGAGCGACCGCAGATGCTGCACGACCTGCTCGGTACCGGCGCGCAGGCTGCACTGGCCGATGGACGTGCCCTGCCGGCGCTGGTCGATGACGATGCCACCACGGCGGTGCCACTGGGGGGCGGTGCCACCATCGCATTGAGGCCTGTGGGCGATGGCGCGCCGACGATGTACACGCTGACCAGCGGCGACGGCACGATCAGCGGCGGCGAGTGGGTGCTGGAAGCGCGTGCCGGCAAGGGCAACTGGGTGACGCTGGACCAGCGACGCGGAGAGGATTTCACCTCGGCCCGTCAGACCCGCCCGTTCCGTATCGCTTCGCCCTCACGCTACGCCGAGTACCGTCTGCGCCTGGCTGCGCCTGGGCGCCTGCAGCTGGCCGAGATCGAACTGCTGGCACCCTCCCCCGTACAATGACGTCCATGCACCTACGCTTGCTCCCCCTCACTCTTGCCGCTCTTGCTGCGCTTGCCCTCCCCGCCGTCAGCCACGCCCAGCCGCAGACCCAGGCCTTCGATGGCCAGGTCAGCCGGGACGGGGTGACGCTGTATTACCAGGACGCTGCCGGTGCGCTGGCCGCCCCGGTGCGCAAGCGCATCATCGATACGTTCTACTTCGCCTATCTGCGCGAGCGTGCGGATTTCCGTCCGGGGGCGCCGAACGAGGTGCGCATCGTGATCGATCCGGCCTACAACGGCGTGGCCTACGTGGGTGACAAGGACAAGGCCAGCACCATCACCATCAATCCCGGCTGGCTGGCCCAGCATCCGGATGACATCGACCTGGTCACCCATGAGGCGATGCACATCGTGCAGGGCTACCCCGGTTACGGCGACAAGCGTGCGCCGGGCTGGCTGGTGGAGGGCATCGCCGACTACGCGCGTGATCGCTACGGCATGAACAACGCCGCTGCAGGGTGGGCGCTGCCGGACAAGGTGAGCAAGGGACAGACCGCCGAGAGTGGCTACCGGGTGACCGGCGCGTTCCTGAAGTGGGCCGATGCGGCGCACCCCGGGCTGGTGCTGGCACTGGACAAGGCCCTGCGCGACGGACGCTACGCACCGGCACTGTGGCAGAAGCACACCGGTAAGGCGCTGCCGGCGCTGTGGGCCGAGTACGCCAAGCCGCGTTCGGAGGCCCCGCCGCCGGCCCCGGCACGACGCGGCAAGCGCTGACAGGTAGCACCGGGCCATGCCCGGCGGAATGCAGGAAGCGCCGTGCTGCGCGCCCGCCGGGCATGGCCCGGCGCTACCCGATCCCACAACCCGTGTGATCTCTGCACTGTGGCCGGCTGACGCCTCAGCGCGAGTGCACGATACCGGCGTACAACGCGAACAGCTGCTGGAAGTAACGACGCGTCACTCGATTGCGCATGGCACCCTCGCCGATTCAAGGAAAGTTGGTCGGGCCCAGGGTGGGAAGGCCGGTCCGGTCCCTTCCCACGGCCGGGCCGCGTGGGCGTATTGAGCCGTAGTGGCGTTGCAGGGGAATGACCGGGTTGCGTAGCGCGTGTGGCAGGTTCGGCGGCCGTTGCGGCAAATGAAAACACCGGGCAATGCCCGGTGTTTTCATTTGCGCGACGTCCAACCGCGCCAGCGCCATCATTCTTCCGACCAGGAGCCCCTTCTTGTTGAAGGGGCGCGCCGAAGGCGGGGGTAGAGGAAGAATGCGTGGGCAGCGGAAGTGGGAAAGAAGGCTTACGCCTTCTTTTCCGCTTCCAGCTGCTTCCTGATCTGCGCATCCACCGCGGCAATCGCGGTCATGTTCAAGATCCGGCGCGAGGTCGCGCTGGTGGTCAGGATGTGCACCGGCTTGTTCACGCCCATCAGGATCGGACCGATCGCCACGCCGTCGGTGAACACGCGCACCAGGTTGTAGGCGATGTTGGCCGCTTCCAGGTTCGGCAGCACGAACAGGTTGGCGCGGCCCTGCAGCGTCGAGCCCGGCAGCAGCTTCTGGCGCAGGGCTTCATCCCATGCGGTGTCGCCCTGCATTTCGCCATCCACGTTCAGACGCGGATTGCGCTTGAGCAGCAGCTCGCGCACCTGGCGCATCTTCAGCGCATCCTTGGAATCGTGGCTGCCGAAGTTGGAGTGCGACAGCAGCGCCACCTTCGGTTCGACACCGAACAGCTTCATGCGGTACGCCGCCTGCAGGGTGGCTTCGCACAGCTGCTCGGCGGTCGGATCTTCCTGCACGTGGGTGTCGACGAAGAAGAACACGCCCTGCTGGTTGATCACACCGGTCATCGCCGAGGTCGAGGTGACCTTCGATTCCAGCGGCAGCACGCTGCGCACGTAACCCAGCTTCTTGTGGAAGCGGCCGACGATGCCGGTCAGCATCGCATCGGCTTCGCCACGGGCCACCATCACCGCGGCAATCAGGGTCGGGCGCGAACGCATCAGGTTCTTGGCCGCGGCCACGGTCACGCCACGACGGCCGGTCAGGCCGTGGTAGTACTGCCAGTATTCGTTGAAGCGCGGGTCGTCATTGATGTTGGTGACTTCAATGTTCTCGCCGATCTTCAGGCGCAGGCCGAGGCGTTCGATACGCGATTCGATCACGTCCGGGCGGCCGATCAGGATCGGGTGCGCCAGGCCATCGTCGACCACGTTCTGCACCGCCTGCAGCACCACTTCCTCTTCGCCTTCGGCATACACCACGCGCTGCTTGTCGCTGCGCGCGCGATCGTAGACCGGCTTCATCATCAGGCTGGTGCGGTAGACGAACTGCGACAGCTTCTGCCGATAGGCCTCCATGTCGGCGATCGGGCGTGCGGCCACGCCCGAATCCATCGCGGCCTGGGCCACGGCCGCGGACAGCTCCACCAACAGGCGGCGGTCGAACGGACGCGGAATCAGGTATTCACGGCCGAAGCTCGGAGTCTCGCCGCCATAGGCCGAGCCCATGTCGGTGGCTGCACGACGCGCCAGCGCGGCGATCGCGCGCACGCAGGCGATCTTCATTTCTTCGTTGATCGCGGTCGCACCAACGTCCAGCGCACCGCGGAACAGGTACGGGAAGCACAGCACGTTGTTGACCTGGTTCGGGTAGTCCGAACGGCCGGTGCCGATGATCGCGTCAGGACGCGCGGCGCGCACCAGCTCCGGCATGATTTCCGGGGTCGGGTTGGCCAGGGCGAAGATCACCGGGTCCGGCGCCATCGTCTTGACCATGTCTGCGGTCAGGATGCCCGGTGCCGACAGGCCCAGGAAAATGTCCGCGCCATCGACGATCTCGGCCAGGCTGCGCTTGTCGGTGTCGCGTGCGTAGCGCAGCTTTTCCGGGTCCAGATCGGTACGGCCGGTGTGGATGACACCCTCGCGGTCGAAGGCCAGGATGTTTTCCGGCTTCAGGCCCAGCTGCACCAGCATGTTCACGCAGGAAATACCGGCCGCGCCCATGCCCGTGGTCGCCAGCTTCACTTCCTCGATCTTCTTGCCGGTGATCGCCATGGCGTTGAGCACTGCCGCACCGACGATGATCGCGGTGCCGTGCTGGTCGTCATGGAACACCGGAATCTTCATGCGCTCACGCAGCTTGCGCTCGACGATGAAGCACTCCGGAGCCTTGATGTCTTCCAGGTTGATGCCACCGAAGGTCGGCTCCAGCGAGGCGATGATGTCGACCAGCTTGTCCGGGTCGTTCTCGTCCACCTCGATGTCGAACACATCGATGCCGGCGAACTTCTGGAACAGCACGCCCTTGCCTTCCATCACCGGCTTGCCGGCCAGCGCGCCGATGTTGCCCAGGCCCAGCACGGCGGTGCCGTTGGAGATCACCGCGACCAGGTTGCCGCGCGCAGTCAGCTCGCTGGCCTGCTGCGGGTCGGCCTTGATCGCTTCACAGGCATATGCCACGCCCGGCGAATACGCCAGCGACAGGTCGCGCTGGGTCAGCATGGGCTTGGTAGCGGAAACCTTGATCTTGCCCGGAGGAGACATCCGGTGGTAATCGAGGGCGGCCTGTTTGAAATCTTCGTTGGACATCGATGTGGGTTACATGAATGGGCAGAAGGGACAGGGGATCATACCCCCGTTGGAGCGCTCGGACCTGTCGCTATGCTGTCGCAGTGATGCTGCGACCGCACAATCCAGACCCGTATGTCACCGTAGCAGAGCCTCAGCATCGACGCCGCTGATGACAGCCATGGGTCGGCTTGAAACGCTGCGGGGCCGTACCACTGTCGTGATCGGCCCCGCAGTACCACACACCTGGGTCAGCTCTTGGCCGGCAGCGCGTCGGCCATCGCCAGCGGCACCGCATCGACCGGCGGCGGCAGTTCGCTCTCGCGACCATCCAGCGCCAGCTTCAGGCGGTCGCGGTCCAGAGCGCCTTCCCAGCGCGACACCACCACGGTGGCCACCGCATTGCCGATGAAGTTGGTCAGCGAACGGCATTCGCTCATGAAGCGGTCCACGCCGAGGATCAGCGCCATGCCGGCCACCGGCACTTCCGGCACCACCGCCAGCGTGGCGGCCAGGGTGATGAAGCCGGCACCGGTGACGCCGGCTGCGCCCTTGGAGCTGAGCATCGCCACCGCAAGCAGCGCGATCTGGTGGCCCAGGGTCAGCTCGGTATTGGTGGCCTGGGCGATGAACAGCGCGGCCAGGGTCATGTAGATGTTGGTGCCGTCCAGGTTGAACGAATAACCGGTGGGAACCACCAGGCCCACCACCGACTTGGCGCAGCCGGCGCGCTCCATCTTCTCCATCAGCGACGGCAGCGCCGATTCGGACGACGATGTACCCAGCACCAGCAGCAGTTCGGCCTTCAGGTAGCGCGCCAGCTTGAACACCGAGAAGCCGCACAACCGGCAGACCACGCCCAGGATGACCGCCACGAACAGGAAAGCGGTGAGGTAGAACGAGCCGACCAGCCAGGCCAGGTTGACCAGCGAACCGACGCCGTACTTGCCGATGGTGAAGGCAATCGCACCGAAGGCGCCAATCGGGGCGGCCTTCATCAGGATGTGCACCAGCTTGAACACCGGGGCCACCAGCGCTTCCAGGAAGTTCTGGATGGGCTTGCCCTTCTCGCCCACCGAGGCCAGCGCGATGCCGAACAGCACCGCCACGAACAGCACCTGCAGGATGTTGCCGTCGACGAAGGCGCTGATCAGCGTTTTCGGGATGACATCCATCAGGAAGCCGACCAGGGTCAGGTCATGCGACTTCTCGACGTAGCTGTGTACCGCGGTCTGGTCCAGCTCGGCCGGGTTGATGTTCATGCCCGCACCGGGCTGCACCACGTGCGCCACGATCATGCCGACGATCAGCGCCAGGGTGGAGAAGAACAGGAAGTACGCCATCGCCTTGGCGAACACCCGGCCCACGGTACGCAGGTGGGTCATGCCGGCGATGCCGGTGACGATGGTCAGGAAAATGACCGGGGCGATGATCATCTTCACCAGGTTGATGAAGGCATCACCCAACGGCTTCATCTTCTCGCCGATCAGCGGTTCGTAGTGGCCGAGCACGGCACCCAGGACGATCGCCACGATCACCTGGAAATACAGCTGGCGGTACAGCGGCAACGGCTTGCTGGGCAGCGCCGGGGCGGTCGGGATGTGCATGGCGGACTCCGGAAGGGGCGTTTTTCAGGCACGTACGGCCCCGGAAGTGCACGGGAGCCGATACCGTGGAAACTGACCGTGGCCCCTGCCGGCATGCACAGGGGTGCGACCAATGGACGCCTTTGTACGCGCCAGGCACCGCCGCGCAGATAACCTATTGGTACTAGCCCCCCGGTTCAGCTGGCGGTGGTGCCTACACTGGCGCCGCACCGCAGATCGCGGGGACGCCGGTGGCCCGAGCTGAACGGCCGGGCGCGTCATTGCGAAAGTTCCGGCCATTGCGGCCGTTGTTGTCCTGTCCACACGCAATCTGAGAGAGCCGCACCATCATGCGCCCGATTCCCACCTTGCTCGCCCTTTCCCTGGCCGCGCTTCCCGCCTTCGCTTCAGCTGCCGATTTCGACAACTGGCCGACCAAGTACACCTTCGGCGACGGCACCGAGCTGGCCGCCACCGCCAACATCGCCTACGACTACAACGACTTCTCCTCCGGCAGCGGCATCGACGATGACGATGCGGTACGCCGCAAGGAATTCGGCGCGACCCTGAAGAAGAAGGGCGTGTACGACGCGATGGTCTATTACGATTTCCAGGCCGACACCTGGCTGGACGTGTTCGTGCGCTTCGAGAGCAAGGCCTTCTTCGGCCGTGACGTCGGCCGCTTCCGCTTCGGCTACATGAAGACCCCGGTCGGCCTGGATGCAGGCACCTCCTCGCGTGCCGGCAGCTTCCTGGAAACCGCCCTGCCCGTGCAGGCGTTCTACGAAGGCCGCCGCACCGGTGTGGAATGGGTGCTGGAGCGTCCGCAGTACCTGCTGCAGGCCGGCGCCTATGGCGGCAAGGATCTGCAGGGCGACAACCCCGGCACCACCCAGGCGGTGCGTGCGGTTTGGACCCCGGTGAAGGCACCGGGCGATGTGATCCACCTGGGCCTGGCCTATTCGCAGGAAAACCCGCGCGGCTACAGCGATGGCCGCGACGTGCACCACGAGGCCAGCGCACGCCTGCGTGCGCGCCCGGAAGCCGGCCTGACCGATATCCGCCTGGTCGACTCCGGCGCGCTGGTCACTGCCGACCAGATCCGCCGCACCGGCCTGGAAGGCATCTGGATCCGCGGCCCGTTCTCGCTGCAGGCCGAAGCACTGCAGGCCACGGTCACCCGCAACGACGGCAAGCCCGATTACACCGGCCATGGCCAGTACGCGATGGCCAGCTGGGTGCTGACCGGCGAATCGCGCCCGTACAACGCCGGCGCGGTGGCCAACATCAAGCCGGCGCACGACTACGGCGCGGTGGAACTGGTCGCCCGCTACAGCCGCCTGGACCTGGATGACGGCAGCGTGCTTGGCGGTCGCCAGCACGACCTGACCGTGGGTGCGAACTGGTACCTGACCAGTCACTTCAAGTTCCAGGCCAACTACGTGAAGGTCGATGCCAGCCGTCGCGGTGTGCGCAGCACCCCGGAGATCTTCGAACTTCGCGCGCAGATGCACTTCTGATCCCTTCCACGTGTCAGATCCCGGCGGGCGTGCACGCCACGCCCGCCGGCCCTGCGTAGACTGCCGCCATGTATTGGCTCAGCCGCCACCGCCAGCTGTTGCTGACCCTGCTGGTGATGGTCGGCGGCACCGCGCTGTGCGCGGTCGCCGCAGGCCACTACGCCTGGCGTCGCGCCCTTTCCACTGAAAGCGCGCAGGTGCAGCGGCAGCTGCAGTTGTATGGGCAAGGCCTGCAACAGCGCATCGACCGCTTCGGCACCCTGCCGCAGGTGATGGCGCTGGATCCGGACCTGCAGCACGCACTACGGGTGCCGCCCTCGCCCGCCGAGCAGCAGCGCTTGAATCACAAGCTGCAACGCGCCAACCAGGTCACCCGCACCTCCACCCTGACCCTGGTCGGCCGTGATGGCGTGGCCGTGGCCGCCAGCAATTTCGACCAGCCCACCAGCAACGTCGGCGAGGACTACAGCTACCGGCCGTACTACCAGCAGGCACTGGCCCATGGCCGTGGCCGCTTCTACGGCATCGGCATGACCACCGGCGTGCCCGGCTACTTCATGTCCGAGGCGATCCTGGATGCGGACAGCCGGCGCATCGGCGTGATCGTGATCAAGATCGAGCTGTCCGCACTGGAGCAGGAATGGTTGAGCAGCCCCGACGTGGTGCTGGCCAGCGACAACCACGACGTGGTGTTCCTGGCCAACCGCGATGCCTGGCGCTACCGCCTGCTGCGCCCATTGGGCGTGGAAGAACGCAACGAGATGCGTGCCGCACGGCAGTACGCCGACCGCTCGCTGCAGCCGCTGCGGGTACGAACCCAGGATGTACTGGCCGATGGCGGGCGCATGGTGCGCCTGCTGGACCCGGCATTGCCGCAGGCGATGCTGTGGCAGACCCTGCCGCTGCCCGACGAAGACTGGAGCCTGCATCTGCTGCATGACGCCGGCGCCGCTACCAGCGCCGGGCGCGGCGCCGCGGTGGCCGGTGCTGCGGCTTGGTTGGCGCTGGGCTTCCTGGTGCTGTTCGTGCAGCAGCGGCGACGGCTGTCCAAGCATCGCCAGCGCAGCCGCCGCGAGCTGGAAACGCTGCTCAAGCAACATGCCCAGGAGCTGCGCACCGCCCAGGACGGGCTGCTGGAAGCGGCCACCGATGCCGACAGCGGCCTCAGCCGCAGCCTGGAACATCTTCCGCAGGGTGTGGTGGTGATCGACAAGGAACAGCGTCTTGTCGCGTGGAACTCGCGCTATCTGGAATTGTTCCGGTTCCCGGCGGGGCTGGTGCGGGTGGGCCGCCCGATCGAGGAACTGTTCCGTTTCAATGCACGTCGTGGCCTGTTGGGCCCTGGCCCGATCGACGAGGCCATCGAGCGCCGCCTGACCCATCTGCGCAGCGGCCGCCCGCACATGCGCGAGAGCGAGAAGGACGACGGCACGGTGCTGGAGATCCGCGGCAACCCGCTGCCCGATGGTGGCTTCGTCACCAGCTATGCCGATATCACCAGCTACAAGAACGCAGCGCGTGAGCTGCGCTCGCTGGCCGATGCGCTGGAACACCGCGTGGCCGAGCGCACCCAGGATCTGGACGAAGCCCGCCGCGAAGCCGAGCAGGCCAACCGCTACAAGACCCGCTTCGTGGCCTCGGCGGTGCACGATCTGCTGCAGCCGCTGAATGCCGCGCGCATGTTCGTGTCGGTGCTGCGCGGCAAGCTCGGCGATCCGGCACAGCAGCAGACCGCCGACCATATCGACGCGGCGCTGGCCGCGCAGGATGCGATCCTCAACAGCCTGCTGGATATCGCCCGGCTGGAATCGGGCAGCCTGCCGACACGGGTGCAGGCGTTCCGGTTGGGGCCATTGCTGCAGACGCTGGCGCGCGAGTTCGGTATCGGCGCACAGGCGCGTGGGCTGCGCGTGGACTGGGTGGATACCGCTGCGGTGGTGGTCAGCGATGAAGCGCTGCTGCGCCGCATCCTGCAGAACTTCCTGTCCAATGCGCTGCGCTACAGCGAACGCGGCCGCGTGCTGTTGGGCTGCCGTCGCCGTGGTGGCCTGCTGTGGATCGAGGTGCACGACCAGGGACCGGGTATTCCCGATGCGCTGCAGGGCGAGATCTTCGAGGAATTCCGCCGCCTGCACGATGGCCAGCAACGCGGTGCCGGGCTGGGGCTGGCGATCGTGGACCGCATCGGGCGCCTGCTCGGCCACCCGATCCGGCTACGCTCGCAGCTGGGCCAGGGCAGCGTATTCGCCGTAGGCGTGCCGTTCGGGGAAGCCAGCGCGATTCCCGCCACCGCGCCCGCGCCGGTACTGGTGCAGGAGCCCGCTGCGGACAATCCCCTGCGCGGCTGCCGGGTGTGGGTGATCGACGACGATCCGCACGTCTGTGCGGCCAGCCGCGCCCTGCTGGAACGCTGGGGCTGCGAGGTGGTGCTGGCCGATGGACCACAGGCCGCGCTGCTGGCCGCCACCGCCGATGCGGTGCCGGAGCTGGTACTGCTGGATGTACGCATGGGCGACCACCACGGACCGGTGCTGTACGAGACGCTGGCCGCG
The DNA here is from genome assembly GCF_056759755.1 of Stenotrophomonas sp. STEN046. NCBI lineage: Bacteria > Pseudomonadati > Pseudomonadota > Gammaproteobacteria > Lysobacterales > Lysobacteraceae > Stenotrophomonas > Stenotrophomonas sp. STEN046. The sequence goes on along the minus strand of NZ_JBRRDR010000040.1, from coordinate 653 downwards.
ACGTGGCAGGCACGCCCACCGGTGGTGCTGGTGACCGCCGAGCGCGATGCGGGATTACGCGAGATGGCGGCCGAGTGCGGCTGGGGGATGATGGCCAAGCCGGTGAAACCACCGGCGCTGCGGGCGTTGATGAGCCAGTTGCTGGTCCGGTATCGCGGCTGATTGCAGCCAACGGCGCAGCCCCTCGTGGGTGGCGCGTGAAGCAGTTCGTCGGTGAGGCCGGGCAGGTGGGCTGCGCAGGGGCCGCTGCAAGTACGTCCATGTAAGCTCGGTCGCCGCATCCATGCGGCTCACGCCCCTGCACAGCCCACCTGCCCGGCCACGGACACATTCCGTATTCGTCCGCCCACGGAGAAGAAAAAGAAGATCAAAAGCGGGTCGCGACGCTTCGCTTGCTCGCGAGCCGAGCATGGCTCGGCTCTACAGGGCGCGATGAAGCGGCCTTACAGGCTGCTTTTGCTTTTGATCTTCTTTTTCTTCTCCGTGGGTGACAGGCCACCGAAATCTGTCAGAGGGCGGTCGGGTTGGGGTCGCGGGGGTGTCTGATCTGGCTCCCTGAAAACGGACGCCATGAAGCCGTTTCAGGCGGCAGTCCTGAGCTGCCGGGCGTAGTTGTTAGGCGAATGGTAGCCCAGCGCCGAGTGTAGCCGGGC
>NZ_JBRRDR010000039.1:0-44262 GCF_056759755.1 Stenotrophomonas sp. STEN046 | reverse complement strand
GGCGCGGGCGGGGGTGGGTGGGGGGCGCCCGCGCGCGCCCCGCCCCCCGCGTGGGGGCGGGCGCCGCCCCCGCCCCCCCCCCCCCCCCCCCCCCCCCCCCCCCCCCCCCCCGGCCCCGGACAATTTCCGTGCGCGTCCAGCCACGTAAAGAGATAAAAAAGAGCAGAAGCGGGTCGCTGCGCTCGGTGGAGCAGTTGTCTCAGCGCTGGGTGTTGAGGTGGTGGGCGACCAGGGCGTTCGCGTGGCCATGGCCCAGGCCATGCTCGGCCTTCAGGAAGCTGACCAGTTCCATGTGCTTCAGGCCCGGCTTCTTCGCCAGCAGGCCCAGCCAATGCGCCACCGGCTGCCCGTAGGTCTTCTCGATGGAGGGAAAGTACGAAGCAGGACCTTTCGGCTTGGTATCGGTGTTCATGTGCAGCTCCTGTTGAAAGTCATCCATTCGACGAACCACAGACGTTGAAATCGACATCCCCGCACATCCGACGCCGTGCCGACCACCGATCGGCCCCCACCAACAGCAGCGGGACACTGTCGAAGGCGGGGTGGCTCAGTTTCGGGGGCGTGAGTGCCATCGATGGCGCGGCCGAGGCTCCATGGACGTACTTGCGACGTCCCCCGCAACCTGAACCACCCAGCCTCCCACAGGAAGCCAGCTTTTGCCGTTGACGCTGATGTTGACGTTGACATCGCTTCGGCAGGTGCCGGGCGCAGCCCCGCCGTATCATCCCTTCATGCCCCGCGAAAATCTCAATGACCTGCAGGCCTTCGTCCACGTCGCCCGCGAGGGCAGCTTCACCCGGGCCGCCGCCCAGCTGGGTGTCTCCCAGTCCGCGCTCAGCCATGCCATGCGGGGGCTGGAAGCGCGCCTTGGCGTGCGACTGCTGACCCGCACCACCCGCAGCGTATCCACCACCGAAGCCGGTGCCCGCCTGCTGGAGACACTGGCCCCGCGCCTGGCCGAGATCGAGGACGAGCTGGCCGCGCTGGCCGAGTACCGCGAACGCCCGGCCGGCACGATCCGCATCAACGCTACCGGGCATGCCGCCGAGTACATCGCCTGGCCGCGACTGGCACCGCTGCTGCAGCAGTACCCCGACCTGAAGGTGGAACTGACCGCAGACTACGGCCTGGCTGACATCGTCGCTGAACGCTACGACATCGGCATCCGCCTCGGCGAACGGCTGGCGCGCGACATGATCGCCGTTGCGGTCAGCCCGCCGCTGCGCATGCGCGTGGTCGGTGCACCCAGCTACTTCCGCCAGCACGTGGTGCCACGGCATCCGAACGACCTGGCCGGGCACAACTGCGTCACCCTGCGCCTGCCCACCCACGGCGGACTGATGCCGTGGGACTTCGGCCAGGACGGCAACGAGCTGAGCGTGCGCGTGACCGGGCAGTGGATCTTCAACAGCATGGGCATGACCCGCGCTGCGGCGCTGGCCGGCAGCGGCCTGGCCTGGCTGCCGGAAGACCAGGTGCAGCCGATGCTGGACGACGGCCGCCTGCTATCGGTGCTGGACGACTGGTGCCCGCACTTCGATGGCTACTACGCGTACTACCCGTCGCGGCGGCACGTGACGGTGGCGATGCGGACGGTGCTGGATGCCCTGCGTGGGCCGATGGCTGGATGAAGTGGGGAGTGCGGACCGACGGTCCGCACCCACCTCGGTCCTCACCTACCAGAGGCAGGGTGACCCGGCGGTCAGCCCTTGGCCTGTGCCGCGCGCTGCGCGTTGTAGCGCTCGCCGACGATGGCTATTTCCTCCAGTGTCTGCGCGATGCGCTGCAGCTCTTCCGGTGCCAGCTGCAGTGGGGCTGCGCCCAGGTTCTCTTCCAGACGATGGACCTTGGTCGTGCCCGGAATCGGCACGATCCACGGTGCCTGCGCCAGCAGCCAGGCCAGCGCTACCTGCGCCGGCCTGGCACCGCGGGCGGCAGCAATCGCGCTGATGCGGTCGACCAGTGCCTGGTTGGCACGGCGCGCCTCCACTTCAAAGCGCGGCACGCTGTTGCGGAAGTCGTTGGCATCGAAGGTGGTGTCGGCGTTGATCGCGCCGGTGAGGAAACCACGACCGAGCGGGCTGAACGGCACGAAGCCGATGCCCAGCTCCTGCAGCGTCGGCAGCAGCTCGCGCTCCGGTTCGCGCCACCACAGCGAGTACTCGCTCTGCACGGCGGCCACCGGTTGCACGGCATGCGCACGACGCACGGTCGCAGCGCTGGCCTCGGACAAGCCGAAGTGACCCACCTTGCCCTCGGCGATCAGGTCGCGAACGGTGCCGGCGACATCCTCGATCGGCACGTTCGGGTCGACACGGTGCTGGTAGAACAGGTCGATATGATCAGTACGCAGGCGCTTGAGGCTGGCCTCGGCCACCGCACGGATGTTCTCGGGGCGGCTGTCCAGGCCGGTGTCCACCTGTGCATCCTTGAAACCAAACTTGGTGGCGATGACCAACCGGTCGCGGTACGGCGCCAGCGCCTCGCCGAGCAGGTCTTCGTTGGTGAAGGGGCCATACACCTCAGCGGTATCGAAGAAGGTCACGCCGCGTTCGACGGCCGCCCGCAGCAGCGCGATGCCCTGGCTGCGCGGCACCGGCTGGCCATAGCCGTGGCTCAGGCCCATGCAGCCCAGGCCGAGGGCGGAAACCTTCAGGCCGCTGCGGCCGAGTTCACGTGTCTGCATCGTCGTGCTCCAGTAGGGGAGCGCTGACGATACGCCTGCAGGGTGCGCGGATTGAACGGCCTGGATGGCAGTCGGTCATGACTGGATTTCATGAATGCATCGGGCTGCGACCTCCATGCCGACGGGCCGACGCGGAATGCCTAGGGTGCCTTGGCTGGCAGCTGGTATCGCACCGCCTCGCCTTCCAGCACGATCCACTTCTTCTGCTGCAGCGTGTGGATGAGCGCGGTGACGTCACTGTCCGGCAAGGTCTTCTGGAACATGCTGTGAACGGCGCTTCCCAGTGACTTGAGCCTGGTTGGTCGGGCCTTTCCCTGCTTCAGAAGCTGCGCACACACATGCTGCAACCGCAACGCTTCACTCAACTGCGCAGGCTTCGGCTTCGGCTTTGGCGGCGTCGGCGCCGGGGATGGCTTCTTTGGCGGCGGCACCGCAGCAGCGCTCTGCGCCACGGCACGAAACATCGGCAACGCCGCCACCGACGTGCTTCGACCAACCTTCAGGCCACGCGAGCGCAGATGCGACAGCAGCGGATCGAAACCGGTGTCCTTGGATACGATGTGGAAATACGTTCCCGGATCGGTGGCAGCCATCTCACCGATGTAGAACGCGATATGAAAATCCAGTGCGTTGGAGCCATGACCATTGCAGCGCACATAGCGGCCCTGTGCACCGAGCGCGTGCATCGCCTCGACAACATCCATGCTGATCTTGGCCTGCGATGCGCCAACAAACACCAGGACACTGAACCCCGGCGCCAGCAGCTCCTTCAATGAAGGAGGCTGCACGTTCTCATAGTCGATCAGGATGACATTGCGGGCCAGCGGCATATCCATATGCATCTCCTGTCAGGGCATCGCGATCAACGCACCTCGGAAATCTCCACGCCATCCAGCCCCTGCGACAGGGTGCGGGCATCGCCACCCTGGCTCAGCTTGATGCGCAGGCGCACTTCGTTCTGCGAATCGGCATAACGCAGTGCGTCCTCGTAGCTGATCTCGCCGGCCTGGTACAGCTCGAACAGGCTCTGATCGAAGGTCTTCATGCCCAGCTGGACCGATTCCTTCATCAGTTCCTTCAGCTTGTGGATCTCGCCATCGCGGATGTAATCCTGCACCAGCGGCGTACCCAGCAGGATCTCCATCGCGACCTTGCGCGAACGGCCATCCGGCGAAGGAATCAGCTGCTGCGCCACCACACCCTTCAGGTTCAGCGACAGATCCATCAGCAGCTGGTTGCGGCGGTCTTCCGGGAAGAAGTTGACGATACGGTCCATCGCCTGGTTGGCGTTGTTGGCGTGCAGCGTGCACAGCACCAGGTGACCGGTTTCGGCGAAGGCGATGGCGTGATCCATGCCTTCGCGGGTGCGCACCTCGCCGATCATGATCACATCCGGCGCCTGTCGCAGCGTGTTCTTCAGCGCCGCTTCCCAGCTGTCGGTATCGATGCCGACTTCGCGCTGGGTGATGATGCAGCCTTCGTGCTTGTGCACGAATTCGATCGGGTCTTCGATGGTGATGATGTGGCCGGTCGAATTCTGGTTGCGGTAACCGATCATCGCCGCCAGTGACGTCGACTTGCCGGTACCGGTGGCGCCGACGAACAGGATGATGCCGCGCTTGGTCATCGCCAGTGTCTTGATGATCGGCGGCAGGCTCAGTTCTTCTACGGTGGGAATGCGCGTCTCGATGCGACGCAGCACCATGCCCACCTGGTTGCGCTGGTAGAAGCAGCTCACGCGGAAGCGGCCGACACCGGACAGACCGATGGCGAAGTTGCACTCGTGGGTCTTCTCGAACTCTTCGCGCTGCGCCGGCGTCATCACGTTCAGCACCAGGTCGCGGCTCTGCTGCGGCGTGAGCGGGGTCTGGGTGATCGGTGAAATCTTGCCGTTGACCTTCATCGCCGGCGGCATGCCTGCGGTGATGAACAGGTCCGAGGCGCGCTGATGCGCCATCAGCTTGAGGAACGATGTGAAATCGATGGTGGTGGCGGTGGTGTTCACGAAAGGCTCCAGGAATCGGTCGGTGGAGGAAACAGCGCGGGGTTGGCGGCGCCTTCGCGCGCACCACCCCGCCATTGCCTCGCCTTACTCGAACAGACGCTTGTCCTTGGCGTATTCGCGCGCCTGGTTGCGGGTGATCAGGCTGCGCTTGACCAGGTCCTGCAGATGCTGGTCCAGGGTCATCATGCCGTACTGCTGGCCGGTCTGGATGGCCGAATACATCTGCGCCACCTTGTCCTCGCGGATCAGGTTACGGATGGCCGGGGTGCCGACCATGATTTCCCACGCGGCGGTACGCCCGCCGCCCACCTTCTTCAGCAGCGCCTGCGAAATGACCGCTCGCAGCGATTCGGACAGCATCGAGCGCACCATCGGTTTTTCACCGGCGGGGAACACGTCGATGATGCGGTCGATGGTCTTTGCCGCCGAGCTGGTGTGCAGGGTGCCGAACACCAGATGGCCGGTTTCGGCGGCGGTCAACGCCAGGCGGATGGTTTCCAGGTCACGCAGTTCGCCCACCAGGATGATGTCCGGATCTTCACGCAGTGCCGAACGCAGTGCTTCATTGAAGCCATGCGTATCGCGATGCACTTCGCGCTGGTTGATCAGGCACTTCTGCGAGGTGTGCACGAATTCGATCGGATCCTCGACGGTGAGGATGTGGCCGTATTCGTTCTTGTTGATGTAGTCGATCATCGCCGCCAGCGTGGTCGACTTGCCCGAACCGGTCGGGCCGGTCACCAGGATCAGGCCCTGCGGCTGCTGGATCACCTCGCGGAACAGCGGCGGGCAGGCCAGGTCTTCCAGGGTCAGCACTTCCGAGGGAATGGTGCGGAACACCGCACCGGCACCGCGGTTCTGGTTGAACGCATTGACACGGAAGCGCGCCAGCGACGGAATCTCGAACGAGAAATCGACCTCGAGGAATTCCTCGTAATCGCGGCGCTGCTTGTCGGACATGATGTCGTACACCAGCGCGTGGACCTGCTTGTGGTCCAGGGCTGGGATGTTGATCCGGCGAACATCGCCGTCCACGCGGATCATCGGCGGCAGGCCTGCGGACAGATGCAGGTCGGACGCTTTGTTCTTTACGGAAAACGCCAACAGCTCGGCGATATCCATGAGCGGCTACTCCCCAATAACGGCTTCGACTGGAAGGATCTTTCCCCGGGCGGCAGTATAGCGTCCTGATTGAACCGAGCGCGTTACGTGGCCACTCCCCTGCCCCAGATCCTGAGCAACCTGCACAACGCCGCCGAGGCCGCCGGGCGGCCAGCGCCGCGGCTGCTGGCGGTATCCAAGACCCAGCCGGCCGAGGCCGTGGCTGCGCTGGCAGCGCAGGGCCAGCGCGCCTTCGGCGAGAACTACGTGCAGGAAGCGCTGGCCAAGATGCAGGCCTTGCCGGGCCTGGGCCTGGAATGGCACCTGATCGGCCACCTGCAGTCGAACAAGGCCGAGCCGGTGGCCAGCCATTTCGACTGGGTGCAGAGCGTGGACCGGCCCAAGCTGGTGAGCGCCCTGGCCCGCTACCGCCCGGCTGCGCGTGGCCCGCTGAATGTGCTGATCCAGGTCAACATCGATGATGAATCGAGCAAGCACGGCTGCGCGCCGGAGGACGTGGGTGCGCTGGCTGCCGCGATTGCCGCCGAGCCCGGCCTGTGCCTGCGTGGCCTGATGGCCATTCCCGCGCCGTGGCCCGAGGCTGCGCGTCGCCGCGATGCCTTCGTGCGCATGCGCACGCTTTTCGAAATGCTGGCCGCGCGCCATCCGCAGGTGGACACCCTGTCGATGGGCATGAGCAGCGACTACGCTGAAGCCATTGCCGAAGGTGCCACCCTGGTGCGCATCGGCACCGCCCTGTTCGGCGCGCGTCCGCGCCCGGCCTGATACCTGCAAGGAGATTCCCATGGCAGCTGATTCCATCACCTTCATCGGCGGCGGCAACATGGCCCGCAGCCTGATTGCCGGCCTGATCGGCAGCGGCGTGCCCGCCACGCACATCCACGTCGCCGAGCCGGTGGCGGCGCTGCGCGACGCGCTTGCGGCCGATTTCGGCGTGCACACCCATGACAACGCAGGCGCGGCAGCTGCGCAGGGGGGCACCTGGTTGCTGGCAGTGAAGCCGCAGGTACTGCGCGAGGTCTGCCAGTCACTGCAGGCGGTGGCACAGGCCACGGCACCGCTGGTGGTGTCCATTGCCGCCGGCATCACCAGTGCGCAACTGCAGCGCTGGCTGGGTGGCGATCTGCCGGTGGTACGCGCGATGCCCAACACCCCTGCCCTGCTGGGCGCCGGGGTCACCGGCCTGTACGCAACGCCTTCGGTGGATGCACAGCAACACGCACAGGCCGAGCGCGTGCTGGCCAGTGCAGGCCGCACCGTGTGGATCGACGATGAGGCATTGATGGATTCGGTCACCGCCGTATCCGGCAGTGGACCGGCCTATGTGTTCCTGCTGGCCGAAGCGATGGAAGCGGCGGGTATCGCACAGGGCCTGCCTGCAGAAGCGGCGCGCACGCTGGTGGTGCAGACACTGCTGGGTGCATCGCGCATGCTGGATGAAGCCGGTGAAAGCCCTGCCGAACTGCGCCGCCGGGTGACCTCGCCCAATGGCACTACCCAGGCGGCGATCGAGAGCTTCCAGGCCGGCGGATTTGAAGCATTGGTTGAGACGGCACTGCGTGCGGCGCAGGTGCGGGGGCAGGCATTGTCAGCGGCCAATGATTGATCCCATGTGTGAAGTTGTGCCGACCAACGGTCGGCACCCACCGTGATGCGCCGTCAACGTCCCAATGTGGCCATGACGAAATCAACGAAACACTGCAGCCGGGGTCGTGGGCGACGGTCGGGCAGGTAGATCAGGTGCATCGGCCGTGGCTCGGGCAGATGGTCGCGCAGCAGCGGTTTCAATCGTCCTGCACTGATTTCACCGGCAAGCAGCGCGGTCGGCTGCAGCACCAGTCCCGCACCCGCCACGGCGGCTTCGCGCAATGCGTAGCCATCATTGCTGCTCAGCCGCGCTTCCCACTCCACCTGTTGGCCATTGGCCAGCTGCCAGCCGTGGCCGCCGCGCCAGGCCAGATGGCTGAGGCAGTCGTGTCCTTCCAGGTCGGCAGGCGTACGCGGTGTGCCACGCCGGCGCAGATAGGCCGGTGAGGCGCACAGGCTCATGGCGTACGGCGGCAACGGCCGTGCCACCACTTCCTGCGACGGCAACGGTCCCACCCGGATGGCCGCATCAACGCCATCCTCGATCAGGTCCACGCGTCGGTTGCTGAGGTCGAGCTCGATGTTCAGCAGCGGCTGTGCCCGCAGCAGCTCGCTCAACACTGGAGCCAGCACGCAGCTGCCCCAGGTTGTGGGCGCACTGACCCGCAACAGTCCGCGCGGCTGCACCTGCAGCCCGGCCACGTCCGCCTCGGCCTGCTGTACCTGCTCCAGCACCTGCCGGCAACCGGCCAGGTAGGCAGCGCCGGCTTCGGTCAGGCGTTGGCGGCGGGTGTTCCGCTGCAGCAGCGCGGTGCCCAGATGCGCTTCCAGCTGCTGGATGTACTTGCCGACCATCACAGCCGAGACCTGCAGGTGGCTGGCGGCACCGGAAAAACTACCGTGCTCGGCCACTGCGACGAAGGCCTGCATGCAGCGCAAGGTATCCATTGCAAACCCTGAGTTTGGAATCATTGAATCATAAGCCACTTACCCAACCTGGCAGTGACGGCGCAGACTGCGCTCATTCCCCAAGCCAAGGACATGCCATGAAGATCCTCCTCGTCGGCGCCAGCGGTACCCTGGGCCAGGCGGTGGCCCGCCACCTGGGCCAGCAGCACCAGATCCTGGCGGCCGGCCGCCACAGCGGCGAACTGCGCGTGGATCTCACCAACGACGCCAGCGTGCGCGAGCTGTTTGCGCAGACCGGCCCGGTCGACGCGGTGATTTCCACCGCCGGCAAGCTGCATTTCGGTCCGCTGCAACAGATGACACCGGAGCAGTTCAATCTGGGCCTGCAGGACAAGCTGCTTGGCCAGGTGCGGCTGGCGCTGGCCGCCCAGCACCACCTCACCGCGGGTGGCTCGATCACCCTGACCAGCGGCATCGTCAGCGCACAGCCCATCCGCGACGGTGCCAATGCCACCGCGGTGAACCATGCACTGGAAGGTTTCGTGCGCGCGGCGGCACTGGAACTGCTGCCACGCGGGCTGCGCATCAACGTGGTCAGCCCGAACGTGCTGGTGGAATCGATGGAGGCCTACGGCCCCTATTTCCCCGGCTTCGAGGCGGTGACCGCACAGCGTGCAGCGCTGGCGTTCCAGCGTGCGGTGGAGGGTATCCAGAGCGGCGAGACGATTACCGTCTGGTAACACGCGTGCCGACCAGGGTCGGCACCTGCCAGCGCGGTCAGTCCCAGCGCATGGGGCCGTCGCCGCGTTCGCCAAGCACATCGTCCGGATTGGCCAGCCGGCAGCGCTTCAACGACAGGCAGCCGCAGCCGATGCAGCCGGTCAGCTCGTCACGCAGCAGCTGCAGCATGTGGATGCGCTCTTCCAGTTCGGCCCGCCAGCGCGCCGACAGCTTGGCCCAGTCGGCCTTGGTCGGTGCGCGTCCCTGCGGCAGGGCTTCAAAGGCGCGGGCCACCGCTTCCAGCGGCATGCCGACCCGCTGCGCCACGCGGATCACCGCCAGCCGCCGCAGCACCTCGCGCGCATAGCGGCGCTGGTTGCCCGATGTGCGCAGGCTGCTGATCAAGCCCTTGCGCTCGTAGAAGTGCAACGCAGACACGGCCACCCCACTACGGCGAGCCACGTCGCCCACGCTCATTTCCACTGCCTGCATCGCTTGACCTGAACTTTGGTTGAGGCTTCATGCTGCTACCATCCCCTGCAGATGACAAGCGCGGCCTGCCCGCCCCCCCGCATGACCCACTACCTACCCACGTCCGGCACCCGGGTGCCGGACGATACGTCCATCCTGTCCGCGCGCTACCGCGCCACCACCATCGGCATGGTTGCCCTGGTGTCGCTGCATGCCTTCGAGGCACTTGCCGTGGCCGCGGCAATGCCGACCGTGGCCGAAGCGCTGGATGGCCTGCGCCTGTACGCGCTGGCCTTCGGCGGCACCCTGGCCACCAGCGTGATCGGCATGACGCTGGCGGGACGCTGGGCAGACCGGCATGGCCCGGCGCGGCCCCTGTGGTGGGGCCTGGCCTGTTTCGTGCTGGGATTGCTGCTGGCCGGTTTCGCGCTGCGCATGGGCATGCTGGTCGCCGGCCGGCTGATGCAGGGCCTGGGTGCCGGCGCGATCTCGGTCGCGTTGTACGTGATGGTCGGCCGCACCTATCCCGAGCATCTGCGGCCCAAGGTGTTTGCTGCGTTCTCTGCCGGTTGGGTGGTGCCGTCGATGATCGGCCCCGCACTGAGCGGGGTGATCGTCCAGCACCTGGGCTGGCGCTGGGTATTCCTGGCGGTGCCGCTGCTGGCGATACCGGCCGGCCTGCTGCTGCGCCCGGCGCTGGCGCGCATGCAGGCTCCCGCCACCGGTGTTGCCGATGATGGCCGCGGCAACACCGTGCGCTGGGCTGGCGGCGCCTCCCTGGCCGCCCTGCTGCTGTATCTGGGTGGGCAGCAACGGGGCGTACCGGCACTGCTGTGCATCGGCGTGGCGATGCTGGCCCTGTTGTTCTGCGTGCACCGCCTGCTGCCGGCCGGCACCCTGCGCCTGCGCCGCGGCCTGCCCAGCGTCATTGCACTGCGCGGCATCGCTGCGGCGGCCTTCTTCGCGTGCGAAGCCTACCTGCCGCTGCTGCTGCAGCGCGAACGTGGGCTGTCGCCCAGCTGGGCCGGCGCCGTGCTGAGCCTGGGCGCTCTGGGCTGGTTCACCGGCTCGTGGCTGCAGGGCCATCAGCAGCGCGGTTGGTCGCGCCAGCAACTGCTGCGGGTGGGCACCCCGCTGATGACCATCGGCATCACGGCAACCCTGGCCGTGCTGCTGCCCGCCGTGCCACTGGCGGTAGCGCTGGTCGGCTGGGCGCTGACCGGCTTCGGCATGGGCATGATCTACGCCAGCCTCTCGGTGCTGACGCTGTCGTTGTCACCGCCGCATGAGCAGGGCGCCAATACATCGGCCCTGCAGCTCAGCGAAGCGCTGTCGGTGACCACTGCCCTGGCGGTATCCGGCGCGTTGTTCGCACTGTTCGTGGAACACGCGCCGCACACCGGCTATGTGCTGTGCCTTGCAATCACCGTGGGCCTGGCGATGCTCGCCACCGTCATCGCACGGCGGGTGTAGGCCGGGACCGCCCATCCGCCGGGCATGGCCCGGCGTTACCGAAGGGTACGGATCAGGGCACCGCGGCGCCCGGCACAGGGACGCGCTGGTAGCGCCGGGCCATGCCCGGCGAGCGCAGCGGTCAGGGCGTGGCAGCAGCCCCTGCTTCATCGATGTCCTGGTGCAGGATCCGGCGCACTTCCAGTACCGCCTGCGGGGTTTCCTGCACGCTGTGGCCGGAGATGATCACCTTCTCCGACAGCGCACCGGGCAGGTGCGAACTCCAGTACGGCACCAGCCCATCATCGGACTTCTGCACCGGCAGTTCCGGCTTGCGCTGGGCAATGATCGAGTGGTATTTCAGGCCCGCTTCAATCGGCAGCTGCGCGCTGGCCTTGACGAACGGATCGCTGGCCTTGAGGTTGTCGATGCTGTTGGGAATCTTCGGCTTGGCGGTGCCGTCGACCTGCTGCTCGGCCTGTGCCAGCGCGAGGAACACATCCTCGAACTTGCCCAGGATGGTCAGTGGCAGGCGCACCAGGCGGCCGATCAGCCGGCCGACCTTGTTGCCAGCGATATCGGTGCCCTGGTGGGGGGCGGCAATGAAGATCGCACGTTCCACATTGGGCTGTGCCTTGAAATGCAGCAGCGGCCCCAGCTTGGACTGCACGCGCTTGAGCCGCTCGCCTTTCAGGTCATAGCTGGCCAGCAGGTCATTCCACAGCACCTCGCCGGAATCGCTGACCAGCAGCCGGGCCAGCACCCCGCCCATGCTGTGGCCGATGTAGACCATGTCCTTCGATGCAGGGGTGCTTCCGTTGGGATCGAAGTGCTTCAACGTATCGTTGAATGCATTGGCGATCTCATACCGGTTCAAGGCAATCGGCGCGTTGGTGGGGTAGTAGACCTGCCACACCTGGAACTGCTGGCGCAGCTCGGGGTCGCCCATGATCTCGTTGGCCAGGTTCACCCACGCCTCAGGGCTGCTGGCCAGGCCATGCAGCATGAAGATGATGCGTCGGTTCGGATCCCAGGGCTGCATCAGGTAGATGTGCGGCTCGCCAATGCCTTCGCTCATGCCAAACAGCGTGCGCAGCGACTGCCGCGCAAATCCGCTCTGTGCCAGCCACAGGCCATAGGCCGCGGTGAAGTTGCCAGCCAGCGGCACCTGCTCACCGTGCAGGGTGATGCGCTCGGTCGCTTCGGGCGAATAGGCATCCAGTTCAACCCGGCGCGTGCGCATCACATCGTCCAGGCTTGAGCCCTCGAAACGCAGCAGCGCGGTGACATTGATCGAGGACATCTCGCTGTACTCGGGCACCGAATCGTCATGGCGGTGGCGACGTCCCCGGTGGCTGTCATCGGTATCGGCATCAGCCGTGTTCTCCACCTTCGGTCCATCCGCTGCGATCACCGGCGTCACCAGTTTCGGCGGGTCCATCACCATCACCAGCTCGGCACCAAAGCCGTCGCGGCGATAGGTGCTGCGCAGGCCGACGAAACTGACCGACCCGGCCGGCACCAGCTGCGCGGGGATGCTCTTCAACTGCAGCTGCTGGTAATTGGATGCCAGCGTCCAGCTGCCTGCCGATACCGGCTTGGTGTAGTCCTCGCCGGCCAGCGCGGCGGTACGCGCACGCACGAACAGCACCACGGCAGCCTTTTCGGCGGCGTAGTTGTAGTAATCGCGCACCTGCGTCTGCCGGTCTTCGAAGGCACGGTCGGACGGCGACCGGCCGCTGTAGAACAGGTAGGCATAGGCGTAGCGCGCGGCCTCCAGCCACGCATCCAGCGCCGCGTCACTCATCGGCGGTTCGTTGGCAGCCTGCTTCTTCGGCGTCAGAGCCAGCGCAGCCTTCACCCACAGTTCCGAAAGTGTCGACAGGCGCTGCTCGACATTCAGGTCGTCGGTCATCAGCAGCGTGCTGCGGCAGACCACGAAGTCCTTGTCGCACTGCGATTCGTCCAGGCCAGCTGCACTCAACGTCTCGCGCGAGGCCGCACTGAGCTTGCCGGTATTGAGCACGTCGGTGCGCTTGTTGGCCAGGTAGTCGCCGGAGGACACCTGCTTGACGGTGACCATCGCGCAGCCGCTGCTGCCGAGCAGCAGGAAGCCAGCGAGCAACGCCGGCAGCAGGCGCCGCCAGCGGGACAGGAAAGGATGAGGCATCAGTGCGGGTCCTGCTCGGTACCAGGAATGCCCTGGCGGATCACGGTGGAGAAATGGTCGCCGCCACCCAGGTCCAGCGCGCGCTGGGTGATGCGGCCCTTGGCATGCAGTTCCGCGAACGGCACGCCCGGGGTCAACACGCCCACCTCCTGTGCATACTCGGCCAGGTAGCCGGACAGCAGCAGGCGATAATCCATCGGCAGGCGCGGAGCGATGTGCCGCGCCAGGTCGAAGACAATGGTGGTGCAGTTGCTGGTCAGCGTGTTGTAGAAGCCCGGCTTGGCATCCAGTTGCCGCGCCTGCTCGATGTAGGCTGCGAACAGTTCCTTCAGCTGCGTTCGATCCATCCCGTGCAGGCGATAGAGATAGACGTCCTCGCCGCGTGCATTGGTGCGGGTGCGGATGATGTCGGTCTCTTCGGAGGCCACCAGCGTCATCTCGAACTTGCGGAAGAACCCGCCCAGCGCCGAGAACGATTCACCGCGTTCCTTGCGGATCTCCAGCGAGAACACCACGTGGCGGCCATCCTCGAAACCGAACGAAACCAGGGTGTGGGCGATGGCCGGTCCCATCCAGTAGGAAAGCACCAGATCGGCCGAACGCAGTTGGTCCAGGTCGTAGCTGCGACGCACCCAGCGCGCGTCGTAGTCGGTTTCGCTGCGCCAGGTGAAGTCACGCACGTTATCGAGCACCACGTGCCGGCCGTCAAAGGATTCCACGTGCAGTCGCTGGGCGACGTCGTCGGCCCAGTCGCGATCCTGCCGTGGGGTGAGCAGCAGCCACCACAGTGCCGCCAGGCCAAGGCCTGCGGCGAACACCCGCAGCGGCAGGCGTGCACCGCGGCCACGCGCCACCTGCCAGGCCATCCAGCCGGCGGCCAGCAACCACGCCAGTGCGGCCACGGCGCCAAGCCAGCCCGGCCCGGGCATCTGGTAGGTCAGCAGACCGGCCACCCACAGGGCAAGCAGCAGCATCAAACATCCTGTCATCCATCGTCCTGCGGCTTTCACTGGCACCCTGTCGCATGTGTTGTGGCGGCATAGTTAGCCACAAGCGGCCGCACGGCGACATCCACAAGCGGTTCAGGCTGGCGCGACCGGGGGCATACTGGCGTCCCCGCACTGCACTGGGAGTACCGATGGGCATCACCTCCGTTGCCGGCGTCGCGGTCCAGCCGCAACATCGCGCCACCTGCCATTGCGGCGCCGTGGAACTGCTGCTGGACCTGCCCAAGGGCATTGTCGAACCCCGCCGCTGCGACTGCTCGATGTGCCGCCGCCGCGGTGCCATCGCCGCCAGCGTGACCCGCCAGGGCCTGCAGGTGGTAAGCGGGCAGCAGCACCTGCGGCTGTACCAGTTCAACACCCATGTGGCCGAACACTACTTCTGCGGTGTATGCGGCATCTATACCCACCACCGGCGTCGCTCCAACCCCGACCAGTACGGCTACAACGTGGCCTGCCTGGAGGGCATCGATCCCTTCGCGCTGGGGGTGATTCCGGTCAACGACGGGGTCAACCATCCCGCCGACCGCATCGCCTAGTGGCGGCGGCGTCCGGCGGGAGGGGCGACCTTCTGCCAGGGCGCCATGCTGGCCCGCCCCATGCGCAGCGGGCGCTTCAGCAGGGTCCGTCGCATCGGCAGGCCAGCGTTCGGCGGCGGCGGATCTGCCGCAGCGAGCGGGCGTGAGGGCCATAGCCGGGTGAGCAACCACATGGCAGGTCTCCGTGGGGGACGGGGACGACCTACCCTACCGATGCCCAGGCCAAGACCGGGTGAGGGCCCTGCGGCAGGCAGATGACAGCGGCTCTGCCGTCACTGCGTTGGCCGCGCCCTGCCCAATCGCCGCACCAGCACGAAGAACAGCGGCACCAGCACCACCGCCAGCACGGTGCCGGAGAGCATGCCGCCGATCACGCTCATGCCGATCTCACGCCGGCTGACCGCACCGGCACCGGTGGCCAGGGCCAGCGGGATCACGCCGGCCACGAACGCCAGTGAGGTCATCACGATCGGCCGCAGGCGCAGGCGCGCGCCCTGCAGCGCCGCCTCCACCGCCGAACTGCCGGCGCGATAGCGGGCTTCGGCAAACTCCACGATCAGGATCGCGTTCTTGGCTGACAGGCCGATGGTGGTCAGCAGACCCACCTGGAAGTAGATGTCGTTGACGAACCCGGCCGCCGTGGTCGCCAGCACCGTACCGATCACACCCAGCGGAATCACCAGCACCACCGCCACCGGCACCGTCGAGCTCTCGTAAAGGGCGGCCAGGCACAGGAAGATGAAGGCGATGGAGGCGGTGTACAGCCACAACGTCTGGTTGCTGGCCAGCTGTTCCTGGTAGGACAGGCCGCTCCACTGCAGGTCGAACCCGGGTTGATCGGCAACCAGCGCCTGCATGCGCTGCATCGCCTCGCCCGAGCTGTGGCCTTCGGCGGCACTGCCCTGGATCTGCATCGCCGGCAGGCCGTTGAAGCGCTGCTGCAGCTGTGGGCCGCGCGCCCAGTGGCTGCTGGCGAAGCTGGCGAACGAGGCCATCTGGCCGTTGCCGCCGCGCACGTACCATTGGCCGATATCGTCGGGCACGCTGCGGTAGGGCTGGTCGCCCTGCATGTAGACACGCTTGACCCGGCCACGATCGAGGAAATCGTTGATGTAGCTGCCGCCCCACGCCGCCGACAACGTGCCATTGATGTCGGCCTGGGCCAGGCCCAGCGCGCTGGCCTGCGCATGGTCGATGTCCAGCCGCAGTTCGGCCTTGTCGCCCAGCCCGTTCAAGCGCACCGAGGTGAGTCCATCGTCTTCGCCGGCCGCACGCACCACCTGTTGCTGCGCCGCCTGCAGCGCCACGCGCCCGGCCGCGCTGGTGTCCTGCAGCCACAGCTCGAAACCGCTGGACTGGCCCAGCCCACGCACCGCCGGCGGTGCCAGCACATTGACCTTGGCATCGGGCAACCTGCGGAAGTAGGCATTCGCGCGCGTGATGATTGCCGCAGCAGTGTTGTCGCCCGTGCGCTCATCCCACGGTTTCAGTGCCAGGAAGCCCTGCCCCGCGTTCTGGCCGGTGCCGGCATTGTTGCGGCCGACCACCACGAACACCACGTCCACGTTCTGCTTCTCATGCTGCATGAAGTAGCGGCTGATCTGCTCGCCCAGCGCTTCGGTACGCGCCATCGGCGTGCCTTCCGGCGTGGAGAACTGGAACGTTACCTGGCCCTGGTCCTCCACCGGCAGGAAGCCGGTCGGCATGCGTGCGTACAGCGCGACCATGGCGATGACCAGCAGCAGGTAGAACGCCATCCAGCGCCGCGGCCGGGCGACCACGCCACCAAGTTTTCCCTGGTAGGCCGACTGGCTGCGCTCGACGCCCCGGTTGAATGCCCGGAAGAAGCGGCCGGGCGGTTTCTGCGCCGAAGACGGCTTGAGCAGCGTGGCGCACAACGCCGGTGTCAACGTCAGCGCCACCAGCGCCGACAATGCCATGGCAGATGCAATCGTGATCGAGAACTGCCGGTAGATGATGCCGGTGGAACCGCCGAACAGCGCCATCGGCAGGAACACCGCACCGAGCACCACGGTGATGCCGATCAACGCACCGGTGATCTCGCCCATCGACTTTTCAGTCGCTTCGCGCGGTGGCAGATGCTCTTCGTGGATGATGCGCTCCACGTTCTCCACCACCACGATCGCATCGTCGACCAGCAGGCCGATTGCCAGCACCATCGCAAACAACGTCAACGTGTTGATGGTGAAGCCGGCCACGGCCAGCACGCCAAACGTTCCCAGCAGCACCACCGGCACGGTGATCGCCGGAATCAGCGTCGCGCGCACGTTCTGCAGGAACAGGAACATCACCACCACCACCAGCACGATGGCCTCGATGAGCGTGTGGATGACACCCTCGATCGACACCCGCACGAACGGCGTGCTGTCACGCGGATAGGCCACCTGCAGGCCCGGCGGGAAGGTCGGCCGCAGCCGCTCGATCTCCGCACGCACCGCGTCGGCGGTGGCCAGCGCGTTGGCGCCCGATGCCAGGGTCACCGAGAAGCCGGCCGCCGGATAGCCATTGAGATAGCTGCTGGTCTGGTAGTTCTCCGCGCCGATCTCGACCCGCGCCACGTCGCCCAGCAGCACGGCGGCACCGCTGGGCAGGGTGCGCAGGATGATCGCGCGGAACTGTTCGGGGGTCTGCAGGCGCGATTGCGCGGTCACCGTGGCGTTGAGGCTCTGCGTCGGGCTGGACGGCATCGCGCCCAGCTCGCCGGCGGTCACCTGGGTGTTCTGCGCCTGGATCGCGCTGCGCACGTCAGAGGGCATCAGGTCATAGGCGCGCAGCTTGTGCGGGTCCAGCCACACCCGCATTGCATACGCCGAGCCGAACACGTTGATCTCGCCAACGCCGGCAATGCGGCTGATCGG
Source organism: Stenotrophomonas sp. STEN046 (assembly GCF_056759755.1). NCBI lineage: Bacteria > Pseudomonadati > Pseudomonadota > Gammaproteobacteria > Lysobacterales > Lysobacteraceae > Stenotrophomonas > Stenotrophomonas sp. STEN046. The sequence goes on along the minus strand of NZ_JBRRDR010000039.1, from coordinate 26,718 downwards.
GTCCTGCACGTTGCTGACCAGGAAATCGGATACGTCCACCCGTTCCATGCGCCGGCTGGTGTCGTACAGCGACACCACCATCAGCGAGTCGCCCTGCGACTTGGCCACGGTCACGCCCTGCTGCTGCACTTCCTGCGGCAGCCGGTTGATGGCCTGGTTGACGCTGTTCTGCACCTGCACCTGGGCGATATCCGGGTTGGCGCTCTGGTCGAAGGTGACCGTGATGCGCGCCTGCCCGGACGAGGAACTGGTGGAGGAAAAGTACAGCAGGTGGTCGATGCCCTTGATCTGCTGCTCGATCACCTGGGTGACGCTGTCTTCCACCGTCTGCGCCGAGGCGCCGGTGTAGTTGGCGGTGATGTTGACCTGCGGCGGTGCGATGTCCGGATACTGTTCCACCGGCAGTTGGGTCACCGCGATGGTGCCGAAGGCCATGATGCAGATCGCCAGGACCCAGGCGAATACCGGGCGATGGATGAAGAAGCGCGGCAGCATGCGCTCAGTCCTTCGCGGTGGGTGCTGGCGCAGGCTTCACCCGCACCGGCATGCCATCGGCCAGGCCCTGTGCACCGGCCACCACCACCTGTTCGCCGGCCGCCAGGCCATCAAGCACCAGCCACTGCTCGCCAACCGCACGCGCGGTGCGGAACAGCCGCAGCCGTGCCTTGCCGTCCTTGTCCACCAGCCATGCCTGCGCCTCGCCCTTGGCGCTGCGGTCCACCGCCGCCTGCGGCACCAGCAGCGCCTGCTGACGGGTGCCCTGCCCCACCTGTGCACGCACGTACATGCCCGGCAACAGCTGGCCGTCAGGATTGGGGAAGCGCGCGCGCAGGGTGATGCTGCCGGTTTCCTGCTGCACATCGACATCGGCAAATTCCAGCGTGCCGGTCAGCGGGTAATCGGTGCCATCGGAAAGGCGCAGCCGTACCGGCGCAGTATCGGCCTGCACGCCACCGTCGGCGATGGCGCGGCGCAGTGCCAGGTACTCATTGCTGGACTGGGTGATGTCCACGTTCATCGGGTCCATCTGCTGCACCCGTGCCAGCGGATCGGCCTGGCCGGAGGTGACCAGCGCCCCCGGCGTGAACAGCGCGCGGCCGATGCGCCCGGCAATCGGCGAGGTCACCGTGGCGAACCCCAGCCGGGTGCTGGCGGTATCGCGGGCTGCCTGTGCCGCCTGCGCTGCAGCGGCCGCCTGCTGGTCGCTGGCCACCGCATCATCCACGTCCTGGCGCGCGGCCAGCTGGTCCTTGCCCAGCGCCTGCATGCGCTGCGCGCGCAGCCGGGCGGTCACCGCAGCGGCCTCGGCGGTCTTCACGTTCGCCTGCGCCTCGTTCAACGCGGCCCGGTACAACGCCGGCTCGATCTGGAACAGCGGCTGCCCGGCCTTCACCCACTGGCCCTGTTCGAACAGGCGCTTTACCAGCACGCCATCGACCTGCGGGCGCACGTCCGATTCCTGCGAAGCCACGGTGCGCCCGGGCAGTTCCTGCTGCAGCGCCAGTGGCTGGCTGCGCAGGGTCAGCACGGTCACTTCCGGCACGGTACTGCCCGGCTTGGGCGCGTCCTTGCCGCAGGCACTGAGCAGGCCGGCCACGGCAAGCACCAGCAGCAGGCCAGCGGTTCGCGGCAACGGCCAGGCACGGCACCGGCGGGGGGAGTTGGGCAGGATCATCGGCGATGGGATTCCACGCGTGGGGGAGCGTTCGGCGCCGAATATAGAAGACGCAGCGGTACGATCCCGCTAAATGCCGCATGAAACATTTTTCATTTGCAGTCGGTGGCCGCGGTTGCGAGGATGGCCGTGTCCCACTCTGCACAATGGCCCATGCCACGCGTACTCACCATCGAGGACGACCTTGTCACCGCAGAGGAAATCGCCACCGAACTGCGCAGCCACGGCTTCGAGGTCGACGTGGCGGCCGACGGCAGCAGCGGCCTGGTCCTGGCCCGCTGCGGCGAGTATGCGGTGATCACCCTGGACCGCATGCTGCCCGGCCTCGATGGCCTGGCACTGGTCACCGCGCTGCGCCGTGAAGGCATCACCACCCCGGTGTTGATGATCAGCGCGTTGTCGGATGTGGATGAACGCGTGCGTGGCCTGCGTGCCGGCGGCGATGACTACCTGACCAAGCCGTTTGCCTCCGACGAGATGGCCGCGCGCGTGGAAGTGCTGATCCGGCGCCAGGGCCAGGCCGGCGCGGTGGACAACGTGCTGCGCGCCGGCGATCTGGAACTGGACCTGATGACCCGCTCGGCACGCCGTGGCGGCCAGGAGATCGCGCTGCTGCCCACCGAGTTCAAGCTGCTCGAATTCCTGGTGCGCAATGCCGGCCAGGTGGTCACCCGCAGCATGCTGTTCCAGGAGGTCTGGGGCTACCACTTCGACCCCGGCACCAACCTGATCGACGTGCATATCGGACGCGTGCGCAAGCGCATCGAACAACCCGGCCGCCCGCAGCCGATCACCACCGTACGTGGAACCGGCTATGTCTTCGACGCGCACGCCTGACCAGTGGCGCTCCTCCAGCAGCCGCCTGCTGGGGCTGTACTGCATCCTGTTCGTGGCGTGGTCGAGCCTGCTGCTGGGGGTGATGTACTGGCGCATTTCGGACTACCTGACCGACATGACCGAATCGGGCCTGCAGCAGCGCGCCCATCTGTTCATGAGCTTCGAGGGCAAGGCACTGGACGACGCACTGCGCGACAGCCAGCGCTTCGACCTGCACCAGGTCTATACCTATGGACTGTTCGACAAGGCCGGCATGCCGATGGCGGGCCCGCTGACAGCGATCCCCGGGGGACTGCCGCTGGATGGCAACTCGCATGCGGTGGACGGTTGGACGCTTGCCGATGGCCGGCACGAGAACGGTGGCAGTGCGCTCGGCGTGGTGACCCGGGATGGGCGGACGCTGGTATTCGTGCGCCAGAACGGCAAGCTCATGGCGGTCAACAGCATCATCCTCGATGCACTGCTGTGGGGCGTGTCGCTGACCGTCATCCCCGGGCTGGTGGGTTGGCACATCCTGCGCCGGCGCCCGTTGAAGCGGATCCAGCAGATCGAAGCGGCCACCAATCGCATCATCGCCGGCGACCTCGGCCAGCGCCTGCCGGTATCCAACCGCCGCGATGAGATCGACCGCCTGTCGAGCATCGTCAACGCGATGCTGGATCGCATCGAACAGCTGATGACTGAAGTCAAAGGAGTCTGCGACAGCATCGCCCACGATCTGCGCACGCCGTTGACCCGCTTGCGCGCGCATCTGTACCGCATGCGAGTGGGCCTGGACCAACAGAACGCGTATGCCGAGCCACTGGACAGGGCACTGGTCGAGACCGACATGCTGATGGCGCGCTTCGCCGCGCTGCTGCGTGTGTCCGAGCTGGAAAGCCACCAGCGCCGCTCGGCGTTCGATACGGTCGACATCGCCGACCTGCTGCAGGAGCTGCACCAGTTCTACCTGCCACTGGCCGAAGAGAAGCAGCAACTGCTGCAACTGCAGGTGGAGCCGCAGGTCGGGCTGCTGCGTGGCGACCGCGAGCTGCTGTTCGAAGCAGTGGCCAACCTGCTGTCCAATGCGCTGCAGTTCACCCCTGCCCACGGGCGCATCCTGCTGCGCGCGGTGGACGACCACGGCGCCCCCAGGATCGATGTGATCGACAACGGACCCGGCATTCCACCGCAGGACCGCACCCTGATCTACCAGCGCTTCTACCGCGGCAGCAGCAGCGCCAGCCAGGGCCCCGGGTTCGGGCTCGGCCTGTCGATCGTGGCCGCCATCGCCGGCCTGCACGGCTTCCGGGTGCGCGCCGGCAGCAGCCCCGAGGGCGGCGCCTGGATGAGCATCCGCGCTGCGGCAGACGGCCTGCCCTGACGCCGGCCGGTCCAACACAACCGCACTTGGGCATCAGACGATGCCGTTGAACATCACCAGTCTCACCGGCAAGCACTGCTTTGCGCCGTGCCGGAACTGCGGTGACTGCTTTGCCGGCCACCCACGCGTGGTTACCGGCACCCTCAGCTATCGCTTCTGAACGCGGCCCCTGCCGGGCATTTCCCTGCCCGGCCTGAAGACGTAGATGCATCGCCCGCCGCCGATCTGCTGGCGCACTGCGCCCAACCCCCGAGGTAAACGCGGACCGGTGACGGGCGATGCGGTTTGGCACTCCAGGCAACGCTGGACATGTCGGGCGGACCAGTGTGATCCCCATACTTCGCCCGCCACGGACAACGGGTCGCGCTGATCGATAGCGCCTTCCATGACGTTTATCGAAGAGTGCGACAGCGTTACCTGCGAGACGCCAATCCCCGCCAACCGAGGATGGCTGGCAGGGCGTCATGGTCGCGATTGTGGATGACGCGCACCATCGGTGGTTTCCCCAGTTGTTTGTCAGGAACGGGGAAAGCTCGATTTCTCTCCCTGAGGAACCGGTACGTATGTCGCATCACCGCGGCACACGTGTAGCTGTTGGCGACATCGACGCTGGCCCGGCAGCATCAGCTATTGCTCCTGGTGGCAACCACCGACGACCGCGGCAGCAGCAGGTGCAACATCACAGCGCATGCGGCGGTCAGCAACGCCAGCACACGCAGCAGTATCGCCAGCGCCTCGGCACTGGCCTGCTGCAGTTGTGCGCCGCTCATCGCCGGAAGCAGTGCCTGCGCCTGAGCATGCGCCCCTGTCGCCAGATAAGCACTGGCACGCGCCAGCGACGCGGAGGACGCCCCCTGCAGCTGGTGGCCAATGAGCAACGCGAGCAAGGCAGTCACCGCAGCCAACGCGATGCCCTCGCCGGCCACCCGCACGGTTCCGAAAATGCCGGCCGCCATGCCCGCGCGTTGCACCGGCACCACACTCACCGACAGCCCATCCATCAAGCCCCACGGCAAGGCCGTTCCTGCGCCGATCAGCATCAGCAACGGCACCCACTGCGAGGGTGAAGGGTGCGACGCGTGGTGCGACAACAGATGAAGCCCGCACGCGCAGACCAGCAGCCCCAACGTGCACAGCCGTGCACTTCCGACGCGTTGTGCCCAGTGTGCGGCCAGCATCGGCAGCACCAGCATCGGCGCGGACAGGGCCAGCATCTGCAGCCCGACCAAGGTCGCGCTTTGTCCATGCACGCCCAGCAGTTGCAGAGGCAGTACGACCAGCAGCACCACGTAGCCGAAGCAGGTCGCCACCGGCAGTAGCTGTACGCCCAGAAACGCGGGTTGCGAGAACAGTGAGAGGTCCAGCAACGGTGAACGGTGCATGCGCTCGATGCAGACGAACGCCACGCCCGACAGCAGCGTGGCCAGCAGCGCCAGTTGCACGCGCATGGCATGCAGGCCGAATTCACCCAGCCACAGCAGGGCCAGGGTCAACGCCGCCAGCATCAGGCTGAAGCCCAGCATGCCGCCGACATCCAGTCCTGCGCGCTCGCCATGGCTTTCGGGCAGCACGTGCGCACTCAGCGCGAAGGCCGCCAACGTCAGCACACCACCGGCGGCAAACACACTGCGCCATCCCAGTGCCTGCAACAGCAGACCCGCCATCAGCGGCCCCAGCGCCAACCCCGCACCGAACGTCGTGCCCAGCAGGGCGAACACACGGCCACGCGCCGGCCCCTGCCAAGCATGCGCGAGCGCAGCCGTGCCCGATGCCAGCGCCGCTGCAGCGGCAACGCCCTGCAGCCCGCGCGCCAGATCCAGCCACAGCAGCGTAGGGGCAAGACAAACGACGACCGTGGCGGCAGTGAAGCCCGCCGTACCCAGCAGGAACAGCCGCCGCCGGCCGTAGCGGTCGGCCAGGCCACCGGCAGCGAGCAACAGGCTGCCGAAGGTGAGCATGAAGGCATTGGTTACCCAGGCCAGCGCAGTGGGCGACGCCGTCGCGGAACGGGCCAGCGCCGGTACCGCGACCGCACCGGCCGAGAAGGACAACGGCAACGCGAGGGCGGCCAGGCAGACGGTAAGCAGCGTCCAGCGCCGCTGCGTGTGGACACGTACAGGGAGCATCGAAACCGGGGCCATGTGGGCCTCCATCCATCAGGGGCATTGATGATGGATAGGCCGCTATCTCTGAAAAACAGGGTCGATGGACGTTGATTGCGGCCACATGTTCCGCAATCATGTCCCACATGGACTCCATCTCTGCCCTGCTCGCCTTCGTCCGTACCGCCGAAGCTGGCAGCATCGTCGGCGCCGCTCGCGTGCTCGGCCTGTCCGCATCGGCGGTCGGCAAGCGCATCGTCCGCCTTGAACAGGAACTCGGCACACGCCTGTTCCAGCGCACTACCCGCCGCGTGCATCTCACCGACGAAGGCGAACTGCTGCTGCAGCGTTGCCGGCGGGCACTGGATGAACTTTCCGAAGCGCAGGCGGATCTGGCGCAACGACAGCACGCCCCCAGTGGACTGCTGCGCATCGGCCTGCCCACCATCGGCTACCGCTTCCTGTTGCCGGTGCTGCCCGGCTTCCAGCAGCGCTACCCGCAGGTGCAGCTGGAACTGGACTTCAACGACCGCATCGTCGACGTGGTCAGCGAAGGCCTCGATGCGGTGATACGCAGTGGTGAACTGGCCGATTCCAGCCTGACCGCACGGCGGCTGGGCGGCTTTCGATTCATGCTCTGTGCGGCGCCGGCCTATCTGCAGGCGCATGGCACGCCCGGCGATGTGGACGAGCTGCGCATGCATTCCGCACTGCGCTTCCGTTACCCGACCACCGGAAAGCTGCATCCGTGGCAGCTACCGGGTATCGACGGCGATGCCGGAGCGCGCCTACCAACAGCGATGACCTGCAACAACATGGAAGCAGTGCTGGCCGCTGCGATCGGTCGCATGGGCCTGGCCTGGATGCCTGACTTCCTCGCGGCCGACGCGCTGGCCGATGGCCGCCTGCAACAGGTGCTGCCCGCATTGCCCGCACACAAAGGCCAGTTCTCACTGTTGTGGCCCGGTGGTCGCCACCCCAGCGCACGTCTGCGGGTGTTCATCGACTACGCCGTTGCGCATCTGTTCGGTGGCGCCGAGGCGTAGCGCATCCATGGGTTCAGTTCGCGGCCGCTGCCGCTTCAATGAAGTTGCGCAGCACCGGCGACGGTGATTCCGGGCGCGTGCAGAACTGCAGCTCGAACGTCGCCTGTTCACCATCGATCGGCCGATAGGCGATTTCGTCCGGGCGGAAACCGGCCATGCTGGCGGGGACGATCGCAACGCCCGCCTCCACCGCCACCAGCGACAACACCGCGTGCATGCCCTGCGCTTCCTGCACCACACGCGGGGTAAATCCGGCGGCGGTACACAGCCCCAGCACCTGGGCGTGGAAGCCGATGCCTTCGACCGACGGCCACGACACGAAGGGTTCATCGATCAATGCGGCAACGTCCAGGTGCGCACGTTCCAGCAACCGATGCGCACGTGGCAAGGCGATCGCCAGACGATCGTGGTCGAACGCCTGAAGGTGCAGATCGGTTGCCACGATCGGTGGAATCAGCACGCCCAGGTCGATCCCGCCATCGCGCAACCGCTGTTGCTGCTGCCGTGACGTGGCTTCCTGCAGATGCAGCTGCACGTGGGGAAACGCGTGGCGGAAGCGGCGGATCAGGCCTGGCAGTCGGCCATACAGCGCGCTGCCCACATAGCCCACGCGCAGGCTGCCGGTCTGTCCTGCCGCCGATTCACGCGTGCGCTGCAACGCCTGCTCGGCCTGTTGCAACGTTGCGCGCGCCTCCACCAGCAACGTCTGTCCGGCCGTGGTCAGGCCCAGCGTGCGGTTGCCGCGCACGATCAGTCCGGTGCCAATGGCGTCTTCCAGGCGCCGCATTGCCGCCGTCAACGGTGGCTGCGACATATGCAGGCGCGCGGCGGCGCGATGGAAGTGCAGTTCTTCGGCCACCGCCACGAACTGGCGGAGCAGGCGCAGGTCGATCATGTCAATGCAGGCAGCGGAAGATCTGCCTAGGGTACGCGCTCAGCCGCGCGCGTCGACACTCGGCCGTGCGATCACCGGCCATTGCAGGGCCACCGATTCAATGCTGTCGGCAGCCACCGCACGCAGATCGCGCGGATAGGCAACGTGCTCGGCCTCCTGCAGGCGCAGTGCATGGAACTGGCCGTTGCTGGCACGCAGGGTCCAGCCGCCCTGCTGGCAGCGGGTGGACACCAGGAACGCCACCCCGGGTGCCACCGTATCCGGATGCAGCTCATCAGGCTCACCCTGCACGCCCCACATGCGGGTCTTGGCCACCGGCGAAACCGCGTTGACCACGATGCCGTGCTCGGCGCCTTCCAACGCCAGCACGTTGACCAGGCCCTGCGCCGCCAGCTTCGCCATCGCGTAGGCAGACAATCCACGCTGCGCGTACTGTGGGTACAGCGCGCGGTCGGACGTGGTGATGACGATGCGCCCACCACCGGCTTCGCGCATCGCCGGCCACGCCGCCTGTGCCAACCACAGCGGCGCCTTCGCGGCCAGGCACAGCATCTGCTCCAGCGCGTCGTCCTCGATGGCTTCCAGCGCCTGGTACTCGACCCAGCCCGCGTTGTGGATCAGGAAATCGATCCGGCCATGCTGCTGCAGCAGCTGCTGCACCAGCGCATGGCAACCCGCGCGATGATTGATGGGGCCACTGGCGGCCTGCACTGACAAGCCCTGCACCTGCAGCGCCGCGACGCTGCCCAGGATGCGCTGCGGATCGGTGCCACGGCCATCGGTGCCGGCACCGACGTCATGCATCACCACGTGCGCACCACGCTCGGCCAGCAGGCGACTGTAGGCCAGGCCGAGGCCGCCCGCGGCACCGGTGATCAGGCCAACCTGGCCTTCGAAGGTAATACTCGCATTCGGTTTCATCGGCCCAGCATCAGCCACGGCGCGTGCCTGCGGCCAATACCATTGAGGCATCGCCACGATACGCAGGCGGTATCACGCGCGGCTGAAGTGGCGCGCGCCTGCCACGCACGCCACCGCGGTCAGGGTGACCAGCAACATGCCGGCACTGACAGTTTCGTGCAGCAGCAGCGCGGCCAGTGCCAACCCGAAGAACGGTTGCAGCAACTGCAGCTGTCCGACCGCAGCGATGCCGCCCTGGGCCAGGCCGCGGTACCAGAACAGGAAGCCGATCAGCATGCTGAAGACCGCCACGTAGCCCAGCGCCCACCACGCCGGCGCTGGCACCGCCGCAAAGGACACCGGGCGCATCACGATCATCAACGGCAGCATCACCGGCAACGCCAGCAGCAGCGCCCAGCTGATCACCTGCCAGCCACCCAGATGCCGCGCCAGTCGACCACCTTCGGCATAGCCCAGCCCGCACACCACGATCGCGGCCAGCATCAGCAGGTCGGCCTGCAGCGACGCCTCGATGCCGTTGCGCGCGGCATAGCCGACAACGCAGGCACTGCCCAGCAGCGAGAACAGCCAGAACGCCGGGCGCGGGCGCTCGCCACCGCGCAGCACGCCGAATACAGCTGTGCTCAGCGGCAGCAGGCCAAGGAACACGATGGTGTGCGCCGATGACGCATGGCGCAGGGCCAGCGCGGTCAGCAGCGGGAATCCCACCACCACCCCCAGGCTCACCAGCGCCAGGCCGGGCAGATCGCGCCGGAGCGGGCGCGGCTGTCGCAGCATCAGCAGCAGTGCCAGCCCGAGCAGCGCGGCGATGCTGGCGCGCGCGGCAGTGACGAAACCCGCATCCAGCTGCTGCACCGCCACCCGGGTGGCCGGCAGCGAGCCGGCAAAGATCACCACACCGATGAAGCCATTGATCCACCCGCTTGCCGACCGTTCCACGCCTGCGCTCCTGTAATGCCGGGCGGCGCCCGGCGGATGCAGCCATGGAAACACCCGCACCGCCGGTTGCCCCAGCTACAATCCAGTACAGTCGCAAGTAACTGTACTGCCCACACTTCCACTACAGTCCGCCATGTCCCGCCCGCTTACCCGCATTGATTCGGTCATCCAGCGCGTGCGCGCGCGCATCAGTGCGCGCGTCGATGGCCCCGGCTCCCGCCTGCCTTCGGTACGCGCACAGGCGGCGTCGATGGGGGTGTCGGTCTCCACCGTGGTGGAAGCCTACGAACGGCTGGCCGCCGAAGGCGTGATCAGCGCACGGGCCGGCTCGGGGTTCTATGTCAGTGGCCCGGCTGCACCGCTGGCGCTGTCGGCGATGGAGCCACGACTGGAACGCGCGGTCGATCCGTTGTGGGTGTCGCGGCAATCGCTGGAAACGCCGGCAGGCCATCTCAAGCCGGGTTGCGGCTGGATGCCCAGCGACTGGCTGTACCAGGACGGCGTGCGCCGCGGCCTGCGTCGGCTGGCACGTGTCGATGCCTCGCATCTGGTCGACTACGCCAGCCCGCTCGGGCTGCCACCGCTGCGCCAACTGCTGCAGCGGCGCGCCGCCACGCTGGGCATCGATGCGCCGATGGAACAGGTGCTGCTGGCCGAATCGGGTACCCATGCGGTCGATCTGATCTGCCGTTTCCTGCTCAAGCCCGGTGACTGCGTGCTGGTCGATGACCCCAGTTACTTCAATTACCACGCACTGCTGAAGGCGCACCAGGTGCAGGCGATCGGCGTGCCCTACACCGCCACCGGTCCGGATCTGGACGCGTTCGCCAGCGCGCTGCAGGCACATTCGCCGCGGCTGTACATCACCAATTCCGGCCTGCACAACCCGACCGGCGCGGTGCTCTCGGCCAGCACCGCGCACCGCCTGCTGGGCCTGGCCGAGCGCAGCGAACTGGTGATCGTCGAGGACGACATCTTCGCCGACTTCGAACTGCAGCCAGCACCGCGCCTGGCAGCACTGGATGGCCTGTCGCGGGTGATCCACGTCGGCAGTTTCTCCAAAACGCTCTCGGCCGCCTCGCGCTGCGGCTTCATCGCCGCACGCGGCGACTGGATCGAAGCGCTGACCGATCTGAAGCTGGCCACCAGCTTCGGCGGCGGTCATCTGGCCGCGCAGCTGATGCACATCGCACTGACCGACAGCGGCTACCGCCGCCACATGCAGGCGGTGCGCACGCGTCTTGCCGACGCACGCAGGCACGCACTGCGGCAACTGCACACGCTGGGCATCACACCGTGGCTGCAACCGGACGCAGGACTGTTCCTGTGGTGCCGCCTGCCCGATGGCCGCGACGCGGCGGCCCTGGCCAGGCAGTGCCTACGCGAAGGCATCGTGCTGGCACCGGGCAATGCCTTCAGCCAGTCACAGAGCGCGGCCGACTACCTGCGCTTCAACGTCTCGCAGTGCCAGGACCGGCGTATCTGGCAGGTGCTGGGAAAGGCCCTGCAGCAGCCCGGCTGAGCGGCAGGATGGCTGGCGTTCATTCCGGAAGATAGGTCTCGGCCGGAATGTCCAGAAGCTCAGGGCCCGACAACGTGGCCCCGTGCAGATCGGCGCCGGCATTGAGCGCATTGTCGATGGCGTTGAGCGAGGAACTGCGTTCGCAGATCGCCTTGAACGCGGCGCGCGGCCCCTGGTGGTACATCACCTGCGCGCGCCGCACGCCTTCGGCGAACACCGGCTCGCAGTCAAATGGCAATTCATGCAGGTCACCCTGCGCATCGTGTGCGGTGAAGGTACGCGGCAGCACCAGACCCAGGTCCATGTGCCCGACCAGGGTCATGGCGAACGCTTCCGGCAGCCAGAGCAGCAGGCGGCGCGCCACGTCTTCGCCGATGCCCTGTTCGGCCAGATCCTGCTCGGCCTGGTCCTGGTCCACATCCTCCCGGCCGAGCAGGAACAGCGCGCGTTCAACGCTCTCCGCCGAGGGTGCGGGTAGTGGGCGATGTTTCATTCTCGGCATCCGGCAGTACAGGCAAACGCCAACGTTAGGCAATGGCGTGCCGCGCTGCAATCGCCCCCCTTGCGCGGCACGGTACAGTGGATGTTGGCCGCTGCTGCAGGAACCCACCGATGTCCTTCTCCGATCCCCAGTCTGTCGCCCACTACGCCGAAGGCCCGCTACGCCAGGTGCCCGGTTTCCTGGGGCTGCAGCAGATGACCCACCTGCTGCTGGCCGAGCACGTGCCCGATGATGGCCAGGTGCTGGTGCTGGGCGCGGGTGGCGGGCTGGAGTTGAAAGCCTTCGCCGGGGCGCACCCCGGTTGGCAGCTGCTGGGCGTCGACCCGGCCGCGCCGATGCTGGCATTGGCCGAGCAGACACTGGGGCCGTTGATGGCCCAGGTCACGCTGCTGGAGGGCTACATCGACGATGCACCCGATCTGCGCTTCGATGGCGCCAGCTGCCTGCTGACCCTGCATCTTCTTGATGCGCAGCAGCGCCTGCACACCCTGCGCGAGCTGCACAGGCGCCTGCATCCCGGTGCACCGTTGGTGGTGGCCCACCACTGCGTGCCGCAGGATGCCGCCGGCAAGCATCGCTGGCTGCAGCGCTATGCCGCGTTCGGCGAGGCTTCGGGCATTGCACGTGCCGATACGCAGCGCGCGGCCGCAGCCATCGCCGAACGCTTGCCGCTGCTGTCAGCCGAGCAGGAGGTCGCGCTGCTGCAGGATGCCGGCTTCGCCAATGTGGAGCTGTTCTATGCCGGCTTCAGTTTCAGGGGCTGGGTGGCTTACGCAGCGTGATGCAACACGCACGGCGGCATCACGGCACCACGGTGATGCCGATCCGCTGCATCAGCAGCGCCACCTGCTGCACATCCAGCGTGGCGCCGCGCAGATTGGTCGTGCGCACGTCCAGTTCGCCCAGCTCGCAGTTGCTCAGGTTGCAGTCGGTGAAGTTGGCGCTGTTCCAGTCGATGCCCTCGAACTGGCCACCGGACAGGTCCGAACCGGCGAAGCTGGCGCCACTCACATTGGCACCGTCCCAGCGGTTCTCCCACAGCTCGCACTTTTCCAGTGTCACCCGCGAGAAGTTGGCATAGCGCAGGTTCGACTTCTTGATGAAGGCGCTGCAGAACCAGCTGCGCGTGGTGATCTGGTTCATGAAACTGGCATTGCTGAAGTCGGCGCCCTGCGCACGGCACTCGCTGATCTCCAGGCCCAGCGCCTTGATGAAGTTGAACTGGCACAGGCTGAGGTCGCAGTTGCGGAAGCTGGCCTCCTTCAGCGTGGCACCGTTGAACCGGCAGCCGCTGCGCGTGTCGGCATCGTAGAAGCTGCAGTTGATGAACTCAGTGGCGGTCAGGTCGGTGCCGGAGAAGTCGCAGTCATGGAACTGCTGGTCAACCACTGTGTGGCCGGTGTACTGATCCACGCCGATACGCAGCGCGCGGTGAACGTTGGAGGACATCTGCAGATCCATGCCGGGGGCTCCGCCATGATGCCCGGCTGCCGGGGTGTTCCATAGACCTGCACGGGGAATGATTCACCACGGATCCAGCCGTGCTGTGTACACACAGGGAGACTGCCCGTTATTGCACGTTTATGCACGAACATGCACACTTGTCGTCATGAGCTCCGGTCCCAGCCCCCTCCCCGCCCAGCGCACCCGCCAGATCCTTGAGGAACTGCGCCAACAGGGTCGCGTTGTCGCCGCCGAACTGGCGCGCCGCTATGCCGTCTCCGAAGATTCGATCCGCCGCGACCTGCGTGAACTGGCCGCGCAGGGCCTGTGCCAGCGCGTGTATGGCGGTGCGGTGCTGCCCCCGCCCAAGGAGCGCCCGCTGCGTGAGCGCCTGACCCGCGACCGCGGTGACAAGGCCGAACTGGCCGCCCGTGTCTGCGCGCTGCTGCAGCCGGGCCAGGTGGTGCTGCTCGATGCCGGTTCGACCAACCTGGCCATCGCCCAGCAGCTTCCTGCCGCGCTCGGGCTGACGGTGATCACCAATGCGCCGCAGATCGCCACCGCCGCCAGCCTGCATGAGGCCACCACGGTGCTGCTGATCGGTGGCCGCCTGGCCAGCGGCGGCGGCGCGGTGGGTGCCGAGGCACTGGCGCAGGTGCAGCGCCTGCGCGCCGACGTCTACCTGCCCGGCCCGTGCGCGGTGGACGGCGATACCGGCGTGTGGGCGATGGATTCGGAAGAAGCCACGCTCAAGCGCGCGATGGTGGCGTGCAGCAGCCGAGTCATCGTCGCTGCCACCAGCGAAAAACTCGGCGCCCGCGGCAACTGGCAGATTGCCAGCCTGGAAGAGATCGACGATCTGGTGCTGACCACCTCGGCCCCCCCTGCACTGGCAGCCCGCTTCCGCGCCGCTGGCATCGCAGTGCACCCCACCCCGCCCTGACAGATTCCGGAACGCCCCATGTCCTCCGCTTCCCGCGCGCGTGCCGAACAGCACGCGACCCGCGCCGCATTCTTCATTCCCGGTTTCGCCACCGCGCTGTGGGCCACGCTGGTGCCCTTTGCCAAGGCCCGCACCGGCATCAACGACGCAACACTCGGGCTGGTACTGCTGTGCCTGGGCGCAGGTTCGTTGTTGGCGATGCCGTTGTCCGGCGTGCTCGCCGCGCGCCTGGGCTGCCGCAGTGTGATGATCGCCAGCACGCTGTTGATCTGCCTGACGGTACCGGGCCCGGCCTGGGCCGGTTCGGCAGGAATGCTGGGGCTGGTGCTGTTCGTGTTCGGTGCCGGCGTGGGCGCGATGGATTGCACGATGAACGTGCAGGCGGTGGCCGTCGAGCGCGACGCGCGGCGGGTGATGATGTCCGGCTTCCATGCGTTCTTCAGCATCGGCGGTTTCCTCGGCGCAGCCAGCATGACCGTGCTGCTGTCCGCGCAGGTGCCTCCGCTGGTGGCGGTGCTGATCGGCGTGGCAGGCATGCTGCTGGCGATGCTGCTGTCGGCCGCGTACTGGCACCGCGAGCGCATGCCGCACGACACGCCGATGCTGGCATTGCCGCACGGCATCGTGCTGTTCATCGGTGTGCTCGCCTTCGTTGCCTTCCTCGGCGAGGGTGCAATGCTGGACTGGAGCGCGGTGTTCCTCAGCGACGTGCGTCGGGTTGACGCCAGTCTGGCCGGCATCGGCTATGTCATCTTCACCCTGACCATGACTGTCGCCCGCTTGTTCGGTGACCATCTGGTGCAGCGTATCGGCCGGCAGCGTGCGATCGTGTTCGGCGCATTGCTTGCCGCCGCTGGCGTGCTGCTGCTGACCCTGGTTACGCCCTGGCAGGCGGCGCTGCCGGGCTATGTGCTGGTCGGCCTGGGCTGCGCCAACATCGCACCGGCGCTGTTCTCGCTGGCCGGGCACCAGACCCGCATGCCCGGTGCACTGGCAATCACCGCGGTATCCACGCTGGGCTTTGCCGGCATCCTCGCCGGCCCGGCGCTGATCGGCTTTGCTGCCAATCATTTCGGCCTGATCGCCGCCTTCATCGGCGTGGCGGTGGCGCTGTTGCTGGTGGCGGTGTCTACGCGCTGGTTGCGGATCTAGCCTGCGGCTGCCGCCCAGCGCGTAAACAACCGTGCGCCCGAAGGCGCACGGTTTCACGACGGCATATCAAGCCCGGCAGGGCTCAGTAGGAAGAGAACTCCCAACGCTGGTTGTCACCGCCATGGCACATCCACATGTGCACCTTGGAGCCATTGGTGTTGCCCAGGGCCGGATCGTCCAGGCACATGTTGGTCTGCGGGTTGCGGATTTCGCCGATCAGTCGCCAGGACTGGTGCGCGCCGCCATTGCACGACCACATCCGGATCGCATTGCCGTCATGGCTCGCACCGTCAGCCGCTTCCAGGCACTTCCCGCCCAGCCCGCGGATCGTTCCATCGGCACCCAGCTCGAAGCGCTGCTGCGGCACGCCGGTGCAGTCCCACAGCTGTACGCGCGTGCCATCTGCCGTGTTGGCGCCTTCAACATCCAGGCACTTGCCACCTACGCCAACGACGGAACCATTGGCCGGATTGAACTCCCACTTCTGGTTGCTGGTCTGCGCGTTGCTGTACAGCTGGATCTTGGTGCCATTGGCACTGGACGCGCCGGTGGCATCAAGCACCTTGTCGGCCACGCCGACGATGGATGTATTGGAGAACTTCCACGACTGGTTCCATTGACCGTGCGCGTCATACAGCTGGATCCGGCTTCCGTCGCTGGTGCCATAGCCGACGATATCGAGCACGCGGTTGCTGGGCACGCCGGTGATGGTCGAGGTGTTGGGCTTCACCGTCCAAAGCTGCTGCGGGGTGCCCGGTGTGCAGTCCCACACCTGGATGGCAGTGCCGGGGGCGGTATTGGCACCCTCGGCATCCAGACACTTGTTGCCCATGCCGCGGATCTCACCAAACGTGGGAATGTTGCGCAGGTTGACCGGTGCCGATACCGAACCCAGCGCGAACTGGCCATCGCCGCTGAAGGTGGCGGTGATCGAGGCCGTGGTGAAGCCCGCAG
Organism: Stenotrophomonas sp. STEN046; assembly: GCF_056759755.1. Lineage (NCBI taxonomy): Bacteria > Pseudomonadati > Pseudomonadota > Gammaproteobacteria > Lysobacterales > Lysobacteraceae > Stenotrophomonas > Stenotrophomonas sp. STEN046. Next base: position 10,424 of record NZ_JBRRDR010000039.1, on the reverse strand, counting down.
GGACGGTGTAGTTGACTGCGACCCGGCCCGGCTGACCGTAGGCGTACTTGTGCGTACAGAACTGCACATCGCGGACCGCGCCCCAGCAATTCTTGTCCAGATCGGACACCAGACCGACCACCGGTGTATTGGCGGTACTGACCTGCACCTTGCCTACCGCCTGGCCATTTACCTTGAACTCGACGAAGCCGCCGATCTGCTCATTGCCCGGAATGTGATACAGCCCGAGTGCTTGGCCATCGACCTGCGCAGACAGCTGGATCACCTGCCCCGGTGCCGGCAGCGCATTGGAAACAGACGCGGTCGTTGTGGTTGGAAAGCTGTACAGGCGCGGCAATGATTTGGCCTGAACGCTTGAAGACGCCGCTGCAATTCCAATTGCGAGAACACCCATCGAAACGTAATTCATCCTTGCTCCATTTACGCTGTGTGGAAATCCTATCCAGGGACTCCGTTGCACCCTTGCAAGCGTTGAGCCCCTGCACTTCCCTGGCCGTCGACATCGGGCCGCAGCCTTCATGGCCAGGAACGCCCGATGGTCTCATACGCGCCAGGCCAGCGTCAGCGTGCTAAGGCCGCCGACGCCGCACCTTCATCCGCAGGCGCCGGTAACCGATCACCGTAGCGGTGGCGCACAGTGCCGTGCCAGCCGCGCTCAGCACCAGCAGCACACCCAGCCGCATGTTCTGCTGGCGCAGCATGGCGGGCAGGTCCCAGCTGTGCAGGAAGTAAAACAGCCAGCGCCCGACCCGCTCACGCTTCCCCATCGTCAGCACTGGATCGCCCGTCGCCAGGTCGAAGTACACCCGCGTGGCTTCACCATCGCCGAACCGGGCCACCGCCACCGGAAAGCGCCGCACCGCCGCGCCGTTCATCGCCTCCGGCGCGCGCGGATAGAAGTACGCATCCGCTGCCTGAAGGATCGTGAAGTGCTGCATCGGCGCAGCGGACATCGCCTTGGCCTTCTGCTGCAGCCATGCCCCCGGCAGCAGCCGTGCAATGTGCAGGTGCCCGTCGCTGCCGGACACGATGCGGGTATCGCCCTGCGCGTCCAGCAGCACGGCAAACAGTTCACCGCCGATGCGTCGCCACTGGATCTCCACCGGTACGAAGCCAACCTCGGCCGACGCAGCCAGCAGCCGGGAAGGATCACCCAGCCCACCATCCACCGCCACCGGACCACCGCGGTAGCGCGCGGTATCCATCGCCGCGCGCGTGCTATTGAACACCCCCAGCGGGTTCATCGACATCAGCCCGCTGAAGATCCAGGTGAACACGAACGCCGCAGCTACCAGCCCGATCAAGTGGTGCCAACGCATCCACGGCTCCACATACGGTGTCTTCGCGCCCGAGCGGTAGTGCCCACGGAAGCGCCAGCGCCACACACCCACCACGATGCCGCTGACCGCTGCCAGCGTGCACAGCGCCGACAGCACGATCACCACCCACGTCCACACCGGGTCCACCGACTGCATGCGCAGAAAGTACAACCAGTGCAGCCATGCACCCACGTAGTTCCAGCGCTGCTGCGCATGCGGTGCATCCAGTACCACCTCGCCGGTGTGCGAGGACACATACACATCGCCCGGCTGTGTGCCGCCTACGCCCACCCGGTACAACGGCCGGTGCGCATCCAGCGCGCGCGAATGCGTCCAGCGATCCTCGTCTACCTGCGTCGCGCCCACGAAGGCCGGGCCGCCAGCGAACTGCGCCGCCGCCGCTTCAGCGCGCTGCGCCGAAACAGGCAGCAGTTCCTGGCCGGTCCGCGCCGACCACGCACCCGGGCTGCTGCCGCTGCGCACCACGTAGGTCGGCTCACCGCGCAGCGTGGTCAGCGCCAGCGCTTCCGGTTCCCGTTGCAGGCGCGTCGGCAGCACCGTCAGCCCGCGCAGGTCACCGCCGTCCTGCAACGCAGGCAATGCAGCAAGGCGTTCGCCCGGCGTCAGCTTGGGGTAGCCGACAAACAGCATCACCATGCCGCTGGCAAACCACAGCAGCATCAACAGGCAGCCCCCGATACCCAGCCAACGGTGCACCAGGTAAGTCCAGCGCTTGGCGGTGGATCGCAGCGACATGGCCGGTGCCCTCAGAAGCGCTGGTCGAGGGTGAACTCGACGCGACGGTCCGCACCCAGCAGCCACTGCGTGCTGGTGTAGTACGCGGTGGCGTAGTACGCCTTGTCGAACACGTTGAACATGCGCGCGGTCAGCCGCGTGCGCGGTGCCGCCTGCCAGCTCAGTGCCAGATCGGTGCTGCTGTAGCCGGGCAGCTCCAATGTGTTGGCGTTGTCGGCATAACGCTTGCCCACGTACCGCACGCCACTGGCCACGGTCCAATCCGGCAGGAACTGCCAGCTCAGCCACACGTTGGCCAGGCGTTCGGCCACGTTCGGCGGCACGTTGCCATCGCGCGAGACCAGCATCGCTGGCGAACCGGTGGGTTCCAGGAAGTCCTCGAACTCGGCCTTCAACACGGTGGCGTTGGCGTCCAGCGTCCAGTGCGGCGCGAAGTTCCAGTTCAGCGAGGCTTCGATGCCCTTGGAGGTCTGCGCGCCAACCTGCACGCGGCGGTCAGGCTGCAACGGATCGCGGCTGAGCAGGCCGGTCTTGCGGATGCGATAGGCCGCCAGCGTCCACTCGCCGGTGGTGAAGGCCTGCTTCATGCCCACCTCGATCTGCCGGCCCTTGGCCAGATCGAACGCACCGTTGGCCGGGCTGATCATCAACAGACCACTGACCGGATCGGCGGCCTGCGAATACTGCCCGTACAGCGTCAGCGACGGTTGCACGGCAAACACGGTGCCCGCGCGCCAGCCGGTGCTGTTGTAGGTTCTGGAGAACGCAGGCTGTCCGCTTATCAGATCGGTACGGTCGATGCGCGCGCGGTCATGGCGCAGACCGGCCAACAGCGACCAGCGTTCGCTCAGCGCGACGCGATCCTCCGCAAACAGTGCCACCTGCTCCGCACTGTTGCGATACCGCGGCAGGTTCGGCGCATCGCTGGTGAACTGCCCCGGCACCGGATGGAACGGATCCACCGGCCCTGAGCTGCCCGCATACGTGTTGTTGGTGTGCTTGAAGTGCGCACGGTTGGCATCCAGCCCCACCGCGAAGCTGTTCGCCCAACCGCCCACATTGCCCTGCATACGCAGCGTCGAGGTCAGTCCGGTCTGGTCCTGGTTGTGGGTGATCTGGGTATTGCCGGAACGGTCGACCAGACCGGTGCGGTCGTTGTAGACATACGCCTCGGCATTGCGCCAATCGCGCTGGCTGTCGATCTGGTAGACGCGCGTGCGCCATTCCAGGTTCGCGTTCGGCGTCCACAGTGCATCCAGCTGCGTCCAGCGGTCGCGGAAACGGATCTGGCTGTCGGCCACGTTGTAGTTCTGGCGGCGCAGCGCGTCCAGCTGACGCCCGTCCACCAGCGGCGTGCCGAAGTAACGCATCGGCTGCTGGTAGCCCTGCGCATGGGTCAGGGTCAGCTGCAGATCGGTGCGCGGCTGCCACAGCAGCGCACCGGAGAACGTGGCGTCGCTGTTGCGGCCACGGTCGACCCAGCCACTGCTGTAGTTGCCGCTCACATCCAGCCGGTAGGCCAGCTCCGGGGTCAACGCGCCACCGCTGCCAACGCCCAGACGCGCGGTGTCCTCGCTGCCCAGAGTCACGCTTAGTTCGTTCTCGATGGCACCGCGCGAAGGCTTCTTCGGCACGATGTTGATCACCCCGCCGATGGCGCCATCGCCATGGATCACCGACGCCGGCCCGCGCAACACCTCGATGCGCTCGATCGACCAGGTGTCGAATGGAAAGGTGATGCCCACGCCGCCGTACTGGCGCAGGCCGTCATACAGGCGCATCACCGAGGCACCATCGGTGAAGCCACGGCTGGACAGCGCGCTCAGCCCGTTACCGGGGTGCGGCATCGCACTGATCGCGCCGGCCCGGCTGATCGCATCGTTGAGGTTGGTGTCGCCGCGCTGCTCCAGCTGTTCGCGCGAAATCACGGTCAGGCTGGCCGGGGTCTGCAGCACACTCAGGCCCAGTGCCGAACCGGCGCTGGCGGTGGCAGACAGTTCACCGCTGCGGGTGTCGACCACGTGCACGGTATCCAGCGTGGTGGGTGGTGCGGCGTCGGCGGCAAGCAGGGGCGCGGCGTGCAGGAGCAACGCGCACAGAACAGGCAGCGTCGCCCGGCGCAGGTGCGCGGAGTTGGGGTTCGTTTTCATTTGTTCACGGCATGCAAGGCCACCCCGCAATGGCAGGGCAGCAATCAGAAAGGGACAAACACGCGCGTGCGGGCACCGGCCGTGGCCGGCAACCTCATGGAAGGTAGATCAATGCAACGCGCGTGCGGCTCAGACGGCCATCAAGGCCGGCGGCCCACGCGCTCCCAATGTGCCGCTGATCCGTTGCGGCAACGCCCGCACCGCACCGCGCAGCGCGCGGCACACCGGTGCCATCGGCGCCAACAGCAGCACTGCGGCCACCAGCAGGGTAATCAACCGTGCAGCGATCAGGCAGTAATCGCAGTCCACGCCCATCTCATGATCGGCATGTGGATCGGCAGGCGGCTTCTTTGCGGCCTCGCCGTGCGGCATCGCCATCGCGTGATGGTCGTGGTGCCCGTCCATCGCGTGCTGCGCATGCTCTGCATGCATTGCGTGGTCCATCGCCGCCACCGCCGCAGCGGCAGCCACGTGACCATGCGCCAGCCAGCGGCTCACCAGCGGGGCGAGCAGCACCAGCAGCATGGCAAGCCATGCCAGGGCCTGGAACCGGCGGTGGAGAGCAGAACGACGCACGCCGCCATTCTACGGGGCCACGGCCAACCTTGGACCGCGTTCAGGGTTGGCCCCCTGCGACACGGTGACGCAGGGCTGCCCTCCCCCGCGCACGCCCTCCATTCAGTAGATCCACGCCATGCGTGGATGCTTTTCGCCCATCAACTCACGTACTGGGCCACACCATTACCGAACGACCAATTTTCCCGCTTCACTTCCACCAGGTTGATGAACACATCCTCGCGGCGGATACCCACTGCCGCATGCAGGCCATCGGCAATGCCCAGGTACAGCGCCTTCTTCTGCTCCAGCGTGCGCCCTTCGTTCCAGGTGATCTGGATGCAGAGGAAGTCGTCGGTGCGGTCCACGCCCAGGTAGCCCGGGTCGTAGATCAGCGTGCCCGGCTCGTGCTCCTGGAAGATCTGGAAGCGATCGTCTTCCGGCACGCCGACTGCGCGCATGGCCTGGTAGATGGTTTCGCCGACGCGTTGCAGGTAGTCGGCGGATTTACCTTTGCGAAGATCGATGCGGGCGAGCGGCATGGTGGCACTCCACAGTGGATGGGCACGGCAACGGGCTGAGACTACGCCTGCCCAGGGCGGCGGGACAGCACAGGGATGGAACCCTCTGCCTCCACCCGTGGCATGATCCCGCCCGCGTTGCGCGGGGTGACGCGATTGCCGTACCGCCGCCGCCCTGGAGTCGTCATGCGCACGATCAGCATGGACGGCGATTTACGCCATCAGTGATGGGCGGCACTACTCGCAGGTGTTGGACGGCACACAACGGGAAACGTCTGACCTGCCTAGGGACAGTTGAGAACTTTCCTTACAGACCGATGTGATTACCCGGCTTGATGATCGCTTCGCCGAGGCAGCTTGCCTGGGCCGGGATTGGCGTCTCGTACAAATAAACACACCCATATGGTTGCCAAGTTCAGTGCAGCCGAAAGAATGCATCGACGGCCTTCATGGCGGACGGTGCGTGGGGATCACCAGATCCGCCGGGTGTTTCTCACATGGGTGTGTTTTCGCCCGGCACGCCAACCCGCACCGTCCGCCACCTTCGCTTCGGAAGGTGGCCCCACGCCAGTGAGGGTTACACCATGACCAACAGAAGCATCTCCCACCCGCGCCTGCATGCCCTGATCGGCGACGTCATGCATGAGGTTCCCGCAGCCATCGCACGCGAACTCGAATGCGCATTGCAGGAACAAGGACTGCCCTCGCAGTCGTCCACGTTCCTGTCCTGCCTCAACGCCATCCACCACGCTGATGGCGAAGACGGACAGCCCTGTCGTGGTCTCGTACTTGGCACTAGCGACCACGCGTCCCTCAGCCGTTCGCTATCCGCGCTGGGCGTGGTGCTGGACCTCCTGCACGCTGCCGAACGTGTACGCGTGGGCGGTGGGGCGGACCAGCAGTTGGGCGACTTCCACACCGACGGCCTGATCGTGGCGGCGCGGCAACTGGTGCGCGAGGCCAGCCATTGCCTGACAGGCGGCGCAGCCTCACTGGCTTGACTACAATCGGGCAGGGAACGGAGGAAACCGCCATGGACGCCGAACACCTGGAGTACTTCAAAGCCGCCCTGGAAGGCCGCGCGCAGGTGGGCTGGAACATCTGGTTCGCCGCCAACCAGCCGCGGCTGGCCCAGCAGCTGAGCCGCCCTGCGCTGCTGCGCTTGAAGTTCAGCAAACTCGATGAAGCCGAGCGCCTGCTCGCCGAGTCCGGCGTGGTACCGGCCAGCACGGCCGGCAAACGCTACGAAATGTACTGCGCGCAGTTTGCAGCGGAGGCCGTGGACGCGAACGGTCGTCCGCTGCCAGCCGTCTGGCGCGCGGCGCACGGCGGTGCCATCGGCTTGCTTGCCGATGGCGAGCACGAAGCCGGTCAGACCAAGCTGCTTTCGGAGTTCCGCCGCGTCCGCAAGCGCGGGCTGCTGCAGGCGCACGAATGGTTGGGCGATCTGTGCTTTGAAGGCGAGATGGAACTGAGCGGCGGCAATGCCGATGTGGGCCGTAGCCTGCTGAGTGTGGTGGTGCACGCCGGCAGTGGCCATGACCTGCTGGATGGCGCGGCGATGATCGCGCGCGAACTGCTGGGCAGCGATGGCTGAAGGGCGAAATAATCGCAGGCAACAAAAAAGCCCCCATTGCTGGAGGCTTCTTTCGTTCTGCAACATGGTGGGCGGTACAGGGATCGAACCTGTGACCCTTGCCGTGTGAAGGCAATGCTCTACCGCTGAGCTAACCGCCCGGTGTGTTGCTGAGCCGCTCATTATAGGGGCTTTTCAGAGGTCGTCAACAGTTTTCACATTCGTGTTCACGCGCGTTTCCACACGCCGCCGGGCATGGCCCGGCGCTACCGGAATCACATCGTGTGGGTCGGCTTGTCCGAACCGGTCAGGCCGGCCAGGATCGTCTCGATCTTGTGCCGCACGGTCTCGCCTTCCTGGCCGTCGGCCAGCTGCACGCCGATGCCGGCCGCGCGGTTGCCCTGCGCGCCCGCCGGCGTCACCCAGATCACCTTGCCGGCCACCGGCAGGCGCTCGCTGGAATCGGGCAGGGTCAGCAGCAGGAACACCTCATCGCCCAGGAAATAGCGCTTGGGCGTGGGCACGAAGATTCCGCCGTTCTTCACGAATGGCATGTACGCGCTGTACAGCGCGGCTTTGTCCTTCACAGCCAAGGACAGGATGCCTTGGCGGGCGTTGCTGGCACTCATCGATTTCCCCTTGCGGCAGGCCGCTCGTTCACCTTGTTCCAGGCCAGCAGCAACTCGACCACTGCGAGGTCTGCACGCACCGTGGTGCGCAGCAGGTCGCGGGTGCGGTTGGCCGCATCGAACCAGGCTGCCAGCTTGTGCAATCGCTCCGGCGTGGTCAAGGCATCGGTGCTGGCCTGGGCCAGTGCCAGGTCGGCGGCAAAGCGCAGGCGCAGCGCCGCGTTGTCATCGCCACACCACTTCTGTGCCAGCTCCACCGCGCCGGTCTTGCCCGCAGCCAACTGTTCCAGCTGCTGTGCCACCTCGCGGCGCAGGCTCAGACCGTCTTCGCGCAGCCAGTTGTCGGCCTGCCCGGGGTGCCCGCGCGCCGCGTCCAGCGCTTCGCGCGCGGCCGCTTCGCTGTGCCCCTGCTGCTGCAGCCACGCCATGGCTTCCTCGCGCGGTGGCAATTTGAATTCCAGGCGCTGGCAGCGGCTGCGCACGGTCTGCGGCAGGCGCGCCGGGTCGCTGCTGATCAGCCACAGATAGCGGCCGGGCTGCGGCTCTTCCAGCGTCTTCAGCAGCGCGTTGGCCGCCGAACGGTTGATGGCATCGGCCGGGTCGACGATCACCACCTGCGCCACGCCGTACTGCGGGGTCAGTGCCAGCTTGTTGGTGATCTCGCGCACCTGCTCGATAACGATCTCGGTGCGCAGCTTGTCACCACTCTTGTTCGGAATGAAGCTGATCAGCTGCAGGTCCGGATGGGTGCCCGCGGCGATCAGCTGCCGGGTGCGGGTAGCATGCGCGGCATCGCCGCGCGCCAGCACATGGTCGGCCAGGGCCAGCGCCACCTCGCGCTTGCCCAGCCCGGCCGGGCCGCAGATCAGCAGGCCATGGCCGAGCCGATCCGCATCCAGCGCCGCAACGGTCTGATCAAACGCACGCTGCTGCCAGGGCGTGAAGGTACTCATGCGCCCTCCCCGTCCTGCAGCCAGCGCTCGACCTGCGCGACCACATCGGCCGCCACGCGTTCCTGTACCTGGCCGGCGTCGATCAGCGCGAAGCGCTGCGGGTCCTGCTGGGCGCGGCTGCGGAACACCGCGCGCACACGCTGGAAGAAATCGTCCTGCTCGCTCTCGATGCGGTCCGGCCACAGGTCGCGGCCATTGGCACGCGCACGGCCCACCGCCACGTCCACATCCAGCAGCAGGGTCAGGCCCGGCAGCAGGCCCACGGCGCGGCGTTCCAGGTCGGCAATCCACTGCGGGTCCAGGCCGCGGCCGCCGCCCTGGTAGGCGTAGCTGGAATCGGTGAAGCGATCGCTCAGCACATAGGCACCCCGCTGCAGCGCCGGCTGGATCACCTGGCGCACATGCTGGGCACGTGCGGCGAACACCAGCAGCAGCTCGGCTTCGGCGCTGAGGGGTTCGGCGGCGATCTCGGCATCGGGCTTCAGCACCAGGCCGCGGATGCGCTCGGCCAGTGGCGTACCGCCCGGCTCGCGGGTCAGCACCACCTCGTGGCCGTGCCGGCGCAGGCACTCGCGCACCGCGTTGATGGCAGTGGTCTTGCCCGCGCCTTCGCCGCCTTCCAGGCTGACGAATCGGGGATGGCGAAGCAGCGCGGGACTCATTGCGCCGGGGTCTCCTTGGTGCGTTGCTGGCGCAGCTGCTGCAGATAGCGGGCTACGGCGGCGTTGTGTTTTTCCAGGCTGGGCGAGAACACGTGTGCGCCGCTGCCATCGCCCACGGCCACGAAGTACAGCGCGTCACCGGGCGCCGGTTGCGCGGCGGCCATCAGCGCGTCACGGCTGGGCATGGCGATCGGGGTCGGGGTCAGGCCGGAACGGGTGTAGGTGTTGTACGGCGTGTCGGTGGTCAGGTCGCGGCGGCGGATGTTGCCGTCATACGCTGCGCCAATGCCGTAGATCACGGTGGGGTCGGTCTGCAGGCGCATGCCGATCTTCAGGCGACGCATGAACACCCCGGCAATCTGCGGGCGTTCGCTGGCCAGCGCGGTTTCCTTTTCGATGATCGAGGCCAGCGTCAGCAGTTCATACGGCGTGTTGATCGGCAGGTCCGGCGCGCGGCTTTCCCAGGCCTCGTCCAACGCCTTTTCCATGGCGCCGTGGGCGCGCTTGAGCACGTCCAGGTCGCTGTCGCCGCGCTGGTAGACGTAGGTTTCCGGCAGGAAGCGGCCTTCCGGGTGCTGGCCGCCGAAGCCGAGGCGATCCATCAGTGCAGCGTCATCGAGCGCGTCGGTGGTGTGCAGCAGCGGCTCGGCGCGCTTGAGCGCGGCGCGCAGCTGGCGGATGTTCCAGCCTTCAATGATGGTGACGCGGTGCTGCAGCACCTTGCCGGCGCGCATGCGCAGCAGCAGTTCGCGCGGTGTCAGCTCGCCACTGAGCGCGTACTCGCCCACCTTCAGTTTGCCGGCGGCATCCAGCTGGCGCGCCAGCAGCTGCCACTGCGCATCCTGGCCTTCATCCACGCCGGCATCGCGCAGCTTGCGCAGCACCGTGTTCATGCCATCGCCGCTGGCGATGACCATGCTTTCGGCGGAGGGAGTGATGTGGCGATCGGCGAACTGGGTCTGCTGGTAGAAGAACCAAGCGCCCGCGCCGGCCACAACGGCGACCAGCACCAGCAGCAGCGTTACCACGAACAGACACCCGCGCTTGGCTCCCGCCATGGACTACCTCTGAACTCGATTCCGTCGTGCAGGATACCGTGACCGGTGGTGCGGGGTCATGAGCGGGTGGCGTGTCCGTGCCGACCAACGGTCGGCACCCACCAGGATCGGTCGGCACCCACCACCACCGGTAGCGCCCGGCCAAGCCCCGCGGGGGCCCCACCCAAAACCCATCAGGCCCCAAGCCCCCCAAAAACCCCCCGCCCTGGCGCCGGGCTACGGCACATACATTTGAGGGGCAGAAA